>DAISJF010000009.1:0-14027 GCA_036821625.1 Rhodanobacteraceae bacterium | reverse complement strand
TACGCTTCGAGCGGTTCGCGCGCGCGGTCCTGATCGGGATGCGGACCGTTGCTCGCCGACTGCTCCTGCTCTTCTGCGCTGACGTTGAACGGATCGCGCAGATCCTGATCCTTGTATTCGAACGTCTCGAATGTCTTGATTACCGGCAGCGGCTCCAGCGGCGCGCCTTTCTTCGCCTTTTCTTTCGAGACCCAGTCGCGCAGATCGTTGCCCGGCGCACACCCGCCCAGCGCCACGAGTGCGATCGCGAGGCAGACGAGGCGTGACGCGAGGGAAATGTCCTTGCGCATCACTCACCCCCTTGCTTCGGCTTCGCAGCCGGCGCCGGTTTCTTCGGAGGCACGCCCTTCTTCGGCTTGGCGGCAGCCTGCGCGGCGGCGGCTTCTTCGTCGTCGACGTAGCGATAGGTCTTCACGGTGCCCTCGAGCGACAGCTGACCGCCGGCGGAGAGAGCCGCATTGGGTCCGGACTTGACCGGACGCAGAGAGACGTCGTGCATCGTCAGAATCACGACGCGCGGCAGCGAAGCGACGCCGCTGATGAAGGTGCCGAACTGGTGGTAGCTGCCCATCATCTTCAGCTGGATGGGTTTTTCGGCGTAGAACTCCTTGACCACTTCGCCGCCGGGCTGGAACAGGTCGACGACGATGCCTGCGGCGAGCGCCGTCTGTGAAATATCGACGAGCAGATCGGGCATCTCCGTCTTGCTCGGCAGCTGGCGCAGCATCGTGCGCAGCATTTCCTTCATGTCCTCGAGCTGCTTGCGGTAGGCAGGCAGGTTCACGACCTTGGCCTGCTTGGTCGAGAATTCCTTCTTCAGCGCTTCTTCGCGCTGCTGCTGCTGCTCCAGATCGGCTTGCTGGTCGCGGATCTTGAACCAGTAGCCGCCCAACAGGATCAACGCGAAGATCAGCACCGAAAAAAACGTCTTGATCGAGCTCGGCCAGCCGCCGATGTTGTTGCGGTCCAGATTGCGGAGATCGTCGAAGAAACTCATTTCTTCTCTCCTTTCTCCGCGCTGTTCGCTGCCGTGGCAGGCGCGGGCGCAGGAGCGGCGCTCTCGGGCGCGGCCGGCGCGTTCTTGTCCGCTGCCGGCGCCGCAGTGTCTCCGGCCTGCGGTGCGGCGGCGCTGCCCTCAGCCACGGCCTTCTCGTTCTGCGCGTCCTCGGGCTTGCGCAGCTTCACGTCCAGCGAGAATACGTATGGCGCTTTCTTGTCGACGTCCCTGGTGCCGGTCTTGTTCTCGATCTTGCGCAGATCGGAGCGCCCCATCCACGGCGAGTTGTCGATGTTGCGCATGTACGAGGCCACGCGCGCGTTCGATTCCGCGACGCCTTCCAGCGTGAGAACGTCGCCGGCCTGCTTCAGCGAAGTCAGGCGCACGCCGTCGGGAATGGTCCGCACCATCTCGTCGAACAGGTGCACCATCTGCGAGCGGTTCGACTGCAGCTGCTCGATGATCTGTTTGCGGGTCAGCAGCTGCGAGCGCGTCTTGTCGAGCTCCTTGATCTCCTCGATCTGCTTGTCGAGGCTCTTGATCTCGTTGGTGAGGTAGGTGTTTCGATCCTGCTGGCTGTCGATGCGCGCGCCCATCCAGCCGACCAGCAGCAGCAGCGCCATCACGCTGCCGACCGCCGAGACGATCAGCAGCATGTAGAACTCGCGCTCGCGCTGCTTGCGTCGGTCGGTGCGCCAAGGCAGTAGATTGATTCTGGCCATCAGTCGAAGCTCCTGAGCGCAAGCCCGCAAGCGATCATCAGCGCCGGCGCATCCTGCGCCAGCGTCTGCGCCTGCACGCGGCCAGACAGCGACATCTCTGAGAGCGGATTGGCGACCACGCACGGCACGCCGATCTGTTCCTCAACCATGTCGGCGACACCAGGGATCGACGCGCAACCGCCGGCGAGCACGATCTGATCGACCTTGCTGAACTCGCTGCCGGCGAAGAAGAACTGCAGAAGACGGCTGATCTGCTGGACCATCGCTTCCTTGAACGGCTCCAGCACCTCGATCTCGTAGGATTCGGGCAGGCCGCCCTGGCGCTTGGCGAGTCCGGCTTCCTCGTAGGAAAGGCCGTAGCGGCGCATCACCTCGTCGGTGAGCTGCTTGCCGCCGAACACCTGTTCGCGCGAATAGATCGTGCGCTGGCCCTTGAGCACGATCAGCGTCGTCATCGTCGCGCCGACGTCGACGACCGCGACCACGGCGTCCTTCGGCACCGCGAGCTGATCGGCGATCAGCTTGAACGCGTTCTCCATTGCGAACGCTTCGACATCGATGACCTTCGTGCCGAGGCCGCCGAGATCCAGCGCGGCGATGCGCAGATCGACGTTCTCGGTGCGCGACGCGGCGAGCAGCACGTTGACCATGTCCGGGTTGTCCTTCACCGGACCGAGCACTTCGAAATCGAGGCTGACTTCCTCGATCGGATAGGGGATGTACTGGTTCGCCTCGACCTGGATCTGCGCTTCCATGTCCTCTTCGGTCAGATCCGCAGGCATCGGAATGATCTTGGTGATGACGGCCGAGCCCGCTACGGCCGCGGCGGCGAACTTCGACTTCGCGCCGGAACGGTTGAACGCGCGACGGATGGCCTCACCGACGGCCTCGACTTCGACGATGTTTTTCTCGACGACGGCGTTCGGCGGAAGCGGCTCGACCGCATAGTGTTCTACGCGGTAACGGCCGCCGACCTGCCCCAGTTGCAGCAGCTTGACCGCAGTCGAGCTGATATCGACGCCGATCAACGGCGGCGCTTTAGGTGTGAACAGGCCCACACTTTTTCCCCTTCCCACGCGCTCTTACGAGCGAAAGATGCGCCGTTACATTAAATCCAAACTTTAACGATTTATCAACACCCCGTCTCAAAACCGGGCAAGACCTGTCCTTTTTGTGGCTGAACGCGGACCCCGCCCCTGCGAGTACACGCTGCAATGTCCGCTGGCGTGTGAGCGATCTATACTCCGTTACTTGCCGCGTTTACCTTGATTAGCATCACAAGTCCCGCCCGTAAGATGAGAATCCTCCTCCGGTTGTTGCGCTACGCGCTCTACCTGGCGCTCGCCGGCGCTCTGATCGGTGTCCTTTCCCTCGGCACTGCCTACTGGCTGATCGCACCGCGACTGCCTTCGGTCGAGACCCTAAAGGACGTGCGCCTGCAGGTGCCGCTGAGGATCTATTCCGCAGACGACAAACTCATTGCGACATTCGGCGAGACCAAGCGTACGCCGGTGCGCATCCAGGACGTTCCCGAGCAGTTGAAGCAGGCATTCCTCGCGGCCGAGGACGCGGATTTCTACACGCACGGCGGCATCGACATCGGCGGCATCTTCCGCGCCGTCTGGCTGGTCGCGACGACGGGCAGCAAGCACGTGGCGGGCGGCAGCACGATCACGCAGCAGGTCGCGCGCAACTTCTTTCTGAGCCCCGAAGTCAGCTACACGCGCAAGCTGTCCGAGATCTTCCTCGCGTTCCGCATCGAGAACGCGTTGACCAAGGACGAGATCTTCGAGCTCTATCTCAACAAGATCTTCCTCGGCCACCGCTCGTACGGTGTCGCGGCGGCTGCCGAGTTCTATTACGGCAAGACGCTCGATCAGCTCACGATCCCCGAGTGCGCGATGCTCGCCTCGCTGCCGAAATTCCCGTCGACCGGCAATCCGATCAGCAACCCCACGCGCGCGTTCGAGCGGCGGAATTACGTGCTCGGCCGCATGCTCGACAATCGCTTCATCGACAAGGCGACGTACGACAAGTCGATCGCCGAGCCGGATACGGCTTTTCCGCACGAGCCGCCCGTCGAAGTCGATGCGCCCTACTTCGCCGAGATGGTGCGGCTCGAGGTCATGGATCGTCTGGGCAACGAAGCGCTGACCGACGGCTATATCGTAAAAACGACCCTGGATTCCGTCAGGCAGGAAGCCGCCAATCACGCGCTGCGCAAGGATCTCGTCACATACGACCGCCGCCACGGCTATCGCGGCGCCGAAGCGCACGTCGATCTCCCGGCCGACAGCAGCAAGGCCGACTGGGAGAAGGCGCTGATCGACTATCACACGATCGCCGAGCTCGTTCCCGGCGTCGTCACGCATGTCGATGCCTCGTCGGCGTCGGTCTATCTCGTGGACGGCAAGACCGTGCCGCTCGAACTTTCTGCGGTCGACTGGGCGCGTCCGCACATCGACGAGGACCGCCGCGGAGCGACGCCCAAGCACGTCGACGAAGTGCTCAAGCGCGGCGACATCGTGCGGGTCGAACGCAACGACGACAGCACGAAGATCGACAAGGATGAAAAGACGACGAAGCCCGACAAGACCGACAAGGCCGAGCGAAGCGAGTGGATCCTGACGCAGCTGCCCGCCGCGGAAGCCGCGTTCGTCGCGCTGAATCCCGAGGACGGCGCGATCGAGACGCTGGTCGGCGGCTTCAGCTTCCTGCGCAGCAAGTTCAATCGCGTCACGCAATCGAACCGCTCCCCGGGCTCCGGTTTCAAACCGTTCCTGTATTCGGCGGCGTTCGAGCACGGCTTCACGCCGGCGTCGGTCGTCAACGACGCGCCGCTGGTGTTTCCGGATCCCTCCAAGCCGAACGGCCTGTGGACGCCGAAGAACGACGATGACACGTTCCAGGGGCCGGTGCGCCTTCGCGAAGCGCTGGTCAAGTCGATCAACCTCGTTTCCGTGCGCGTGCTCGATGCGATCGGCGTGCACTACGCGCGCGAATACATCACGCGCTTCGGCTTCTCGCCGGACCAGATTCCGGAGAGCCTGTCGATGGCGCTCGGCACGGCTTCGGTATCGCCGCTGACGATGGCGCGCGGCTACGCGGTTTTCGCCAACGGCGGATATCTGATCGATCCCTACTTCGTGCGCGAGATCGACGATCGCGACGGCAAGGTCGTCTACACGGCCGATCCGGCGCTGGCCTGTGCCGCGTGTCCGCAGCGGCAGCTCGCCGACAGCGCACAACCGCCGCGTCCCCAGGCCGCCGCTGCGAACGCGTTGAATCCGATAGGCAGCGCGACCGCGGCGCCGACGTCCGCGCTGCACGCGCCCGGCGAGCCGCATCTCGCGCCGCGCGTGATCGACGTGCGCAACGCCTACCTCGTCTCCTCGCTGATGCGCGACGTGATCCGGCGCGGCACCGGCGCGGCTGCAATGGTGCTCAAGCGCAACGATCTCGCCGGCAAGACCGGCTCGACCAACGATCACCGCGACGCGTGGTTCACCGGCTTCGACGGCGACAGGCTCGTCGCCAGCTGCTGGGTCGGTTTCGATGATTTCGGCTCGCTCGGCAGGGGCGAATTCGGCGCCAAGGCCGCGCTGCCGATCTGGATCGACTTCATGCGCGTCGCGCTCAAGGACGTGCCGGAACAACCGTTCGACATGCCGCCCGGCATCAGCAAGGTGCGCATCGATCCGGCGACCGGCGCGCTGGCTTCGGCGGCGGATTCCGGCGCGATCCTCGAAGTGCTGAAATCCGAGGACGTCGCGCGGCTCGCCGCGCAACCGTCGCAGGATGCGCAGCAGAACGGCGAGCAGCGCGAAGCCTACGACGTATTCTGAACGACGCAAATCGCGAATCGCGGTCGCGAACCGTACGACGATTCAAGTTCGTATGCTTCCCGACCCGCGATGCGCGATCCACGATCCGCCGATGCCGAACCGAAGCGACCACGCCCGCTACGTCCAGACCCGCGCCACCGAGCAACGCCGGCGCATCGCCGTGGAGGCGGCTCGCCTGATCGCCGAGGACGGTCTGCGCGATTACCGGCAGGCCAAGCTCAAGGCCGCATCGCGGCTCGGCATCAGCGACGAAACGAGCCTGCCGAAGAACGGCGAGATCGAGGAGGCGCTGCGCGAGCACCAGCGACTGTTCCGCGCGCACGAGCAGCCGCGACGGCTGCACCAATTGCGCGAGTCCGCCGTCGAAGCCATGCGCTTCTTCGCACGCTTCGAGCCGCGCCTGGTCGGCGCTGTGCTGGATGGCACCGCCGACGAGCACTCGGCGGTCTGCCTGCACCTGCACGACGATCGCGCAGAAGAGGTTGCGCTGTTCCTGCGCGAGCACGGCATCCCGCACGAGGAACGCACGCGACGCCTGCGCTTCGAGCGCGACCTCGGCGTGGACGTGCCGGTATTTCTGTTCAGCGCCGGCGGCAGCGCGATCGATCTGACCGTGCTGCCGTACGACCGGCTGCGTCAGGCGCCGCTCGATCGCGTCGACGAGAAGCCGATGCGGCGCGCGAATCTGGCGATGGCGCAGACCCTGCTGCGCGAAGACGGCGGCGGCGAGCCGTGAACCGAACGCGACCGCGGTTGCCGTCGACGGATCACCGACCGCTCGCCGGCATTTGATTCAGCGTTTCGCGATATCGACGAAATCGCGCTTCGGGGCGCCCGTGTAGATCTGCCGCGGTCGGCCGATCTTCGTCTCCGGATCGTCGTGCTGCTCGAGCCAGTGCGCGACCCAGCCGGCCGTGCGCGCAATCGCGAACATGACCGTGAACATCTCGGTCGGGATCTTGAGCGCCTTGTAGATCAGGCCGGAATAGAAGTCGACGTTCGGATACAGCTTGCGCTCGACGAAGTAGGAGTCCTTGAGCGCAACCTCCTCGAGCGCCATCGCGACGTCGAGCAGCGGATCGTTGACGTTGAGGTCCGCGAGCACCTTGTGCGTCATCTCGCGAATGATCGCGGCGCGCGGATCGTAGTTCTTGTACACGCGATGACCGAAGCCCATCAGGCGGAAGCCCGACTCCTTGTCCTTGGCGCGGTCGACGGCCTTGGCGACGTTCTTCTTGTCGCCGATGTCCTCGAGCATCTTCAGCACGGCTTCGTTGGCGCCGCCGTGCGCGGGTCCCCACAGCGCCGCGATGCCGGCCGCGACGCACGCGTACGGATTCGCGCCGGTCGAGCCAACCAGGCGCACCGTCGAGGTCGACGCGTTCTGCTCGTGATCGGCATGCAGGATGAACAGGAGATCGAGCGCTCGCGCTGCGACCGGCGAGAGCTGCAGCGGCTCGCTCGGCACTTCCCACATCATGTGCAGGAAGCGCGTGACGTATTCGAGGTTGTTGCGCGGATAGCGGATCGGCCAGCCGATCGAATAGCGATACGCGGCGGCCGCCATCGTCGGCATCTTCGCGATCAGGCGGATCGCGGCGAGTCGCCGCTGCTCCGGATCGTTGATGTCCAGCGTGTCGTGATAGAACGCGGAAAGCGAAGCGACCGATGCGCACAGGATCGCCATCGGATGCGCGTCGTAATGAAAGCCGTGCAGGAAGTTCTTGAGCGCCTCGTGCATCATCGTGTGATGCGTGACTTCGTCATCGAACGCGGAGAATGCGCGCGAGGTCGGCAGCTCGCCGTTGATCAGGAGATATGCGACTTCGAGGAAGCTCGACTGCTTCGCGAGCTGCTCGATCGGATAGCCGCGATACAGCAGCACGCCGGCATCGCCGTCGATGAACGTCACCGCGCTGCGCACCGACGCGGTCGACATGAAGCCCGGGTCGAACGTGAAGTAGCCGGTTTCCTTGTTCAGTTTGCCGATGTCGAATGCCGGATCGCCGAGCGTGCCGGTGACGACCGGCAGTGTCGCCGTCTTGTTCGCGGCGGGATCGATGATCTGAACCGATCGATTGGGCACGGCGGACTCCTTGGCGGCGCATCGTCACTGCGAACACGGTTCGATGCGGCGGGCGGCTCGATGGCGAACGGACGCAAGGCGACCCGTTCCGAATACGTGATTATTGCATAGCACAAATGGCGCTTGCGGCCGTTGTCATCAAGCCGAAACGTAAAAAGGAAACGCCGGCGCGTGGCCGGCGTTTCTGTGTCAAGCGACAAGACACTGGACCCCGGATCAGCGTACATCCCTGTACGGTCCGGGGTGAGCGCATCGTGCGCTCACTTGGCGTAGCGGCGACGGAACTTGTCGACGCGGCCACCGGAATCGATGACCTTCTGCTTGCCCGTGAAGAAAGGATGGGAGTGGCTCGAAATCTCCACCTTGATCAGCGGATATTCCTTGCCGTCTTCCCACTTGATCGTTTCCTTGCTGGACATCGTCGAGCGCGTCAGGAACGCGAAATCACTGGACATGTCCTGGAAAACGACGGGCTGGTACTTCGGATGCGTATCGGTTTTCATGATGGATTGGCTCCGCCGGCGGGCGGGAAAAGACGAGCATTTTAGCCGGCGCGGAGAATCCGGCGCAACTTTGCCCTTCCCGGGAACCCCGGAAACGCTGCCGGACCCGCTCTATTGGGCCTTCGCTCCCAGCGCGCGCGCCGCGAAGTCCTCGAACCGCGCCCGATCGACATCCAGGACGATGCGCACATTGGCCCGTTGGCCGAGGCGGTCCTGCCAGTCGACCACGAGCGAACCGCGTGTCGCCGCGCCCGTCATTTCGACCGCGACGTGATGCGATTCAGAGCGCACGACGATGCCGGGATCCAGTGCGACCGCCATCGCGAGCGCATCCGCGGACACGAAGCCGGGCCGTCCGCGCGCCCGGTTGAATGCGCGGGCCTTGCGCGATATCGCGGCGTAGAACTGCGCGCGCGCGTCTCCGCCGACGAGCCAGGCATCGAAGCGCTCGAAATCGAACGTATGGCGCAGGCATGCTTCCCAATCGACGAGATCGAGCGCGGGCCAGGAGGAAAACACGACGTGCGCCGCTTCAGGGTCGAAGCCGATGTTGAACTCGGTCGCCACGCGATCCGTATTACCGCGCCCATTCACCGCACCACCCATCACTACCAGCCGTGCGACACGCTGCGGCAGCGTCGGATCGAGCCGCAGCGCGAGCGCGAGATTGGTCAGCGGCGCCAGCGCGACCAATGTCAGCTCGCCCGGGAGCTCGCGCGCGAGCCGCACGATCGCGTGCGCGGCATGTTCTTCTTCGGGCAGTCGCGACGCGGCGAAATAGCCGGTGTCGCCGAAGCCGTCTTCGCCGTGGACGAAGCCGGCATGAGGCGCTTCGTGCACGAGCGGCGTCGCGCAACCCGGAAACACGGGCGTGTCGGCGCCGATCGTCTCGATCAGCTTGAGCGCGTTGCGCGTCGTGTGCGCCACTCCGACATTGCCGCCGACGACGGTCAGGCCCGCGACGTTCGCGTGCGCATGCGCCATCAGGATCGCGAGCGCGTCGTCGACGCCGGGGTCGGTATCGATCAGGAGTTGCGATAAGGCCACCGGGACCTCCTATCCGGGCTTGCGCGCGAGTATGACCGGGAAATCTTCGAGCCAGCGAACGCGCGTCGGTACGCGCAGGATCTCGGGCTCGATGAAACCCGCGCGACGCAGGCGTTCGAGGATGTCGCTTCCGTAGTCGCGAAACGCGAGGATGCCCTCGTGCCGGAGCGGATCGAGATGATAGACCGGCTCGAGAAGATGCTCGACGCGTCCTTCGCGCAGGCGCGCGCGCTCTACCGTGCACGGACCACCGTGCATCGGCACCGTGAACACCATGAGACCGCCGGCCTTCAGCACGCGAAGCAGCTCCGCGAATGCGCGCGCGTCGTCCCCGACATGCTCGAGCACTTCCGTGTGGGTGACGAGATCGAAGCGGGCATCCGCGTAAGTCAGGCGTTGCACGTCCTCGCAACGCACGCCGTCGCGCAACGTACCGGGCTCGACGCCGGCGAAGTACTCCGACAAGGCGGCGCTGCGCGCGGTGCGCTGCAGCCAGGCCGCCAGCGGCCCGCGCGCGGACAGCTCGCAGACATCGCAGTCCTCGATCCGCGCGACACGATCGCGCAACGCCCAGCCGATCGCGAGATGGATCGCGCTGGCCGCACAGCGTGCGCAGCGCACGCCGATCGCATCGCGGCGCAGGCGGATGTACAACGTCGGACCGCAATACGGACAGCGCCCGGTGGCGAGCGCGAGCTCGGCCGGGCGCAGCAAAGCGAGGCCGGAGCGCAGGCGCGCGATCGAGATCATCGCCCGGACCTCAGGCGCCCGCGTAACGCACGGCCGCGCCGATCCAGCGGCCGATCAGACGCTGCACCGCGTCCGCATGATCGCGCATCATCGCCGCACCGACGCGCTGCACGGACGGCAACAAGTGCGAGTCGCGCGCGAGATCCGCGACACGGAATTCGAGCTGGCCGGTCTGCCGGGTTCCGAGCAGCTCGCCGGGGCCGCGCAATTCCAGATCCTTCTCCGCGATGCGGAATCCGTCGCTGGTTTCGCGCATGACCTCGAGCCGCGCGCGCGCCATGGCCGACAGCGGCGTGTGGTACATGAGCACGCAACTCGATGCGACGGCGCCGCGGCCGACGCGTCCGCGCAGCTGGTGCAGCTGCGCGAGGCCGAGCCGCTCCGCGTTCTCGATGATCATCAGGCTCGCATTCGGCACGTCGACGCCGACCTCGATCACCGTCGTCGCGACCAGCAGGTGGATTTCGCCGGCCTTGAACGCCTGCATCGTCCGCTTCTTTTCCTGCGGCTTCATGCGGCCGTGCACGAGGGCGATCCTGAGTCCGGGAAGCGCCGCGGCAAGCTCGGCGTGCGCGACTTCGGCGGCCTGCGCCTCGAGCTGATCGGATTCCTCGATCAGCGTGCAGACCCAGTACGCCTGCCGTCCTTCGCTGCACGCCGCGCGGATGCGCTCGGTGACCTCTGCGCGACGCGCGTCCGAGATCGCAACCGTCTGCACGGGCGAGCGGCCCGGCGGCAGCTCGTCGATCACGGACACGTCGAGATCGGCGTACGCGGTCATCGCCAGCGTGCGCGGAATCGGCGTCGCGGTGAGCACGAGCTGATGCGGCACCGCGCCGTCGGCGGCGCCCTTGTCGCGCAATGTCAGTCGCTGATGCACGCCGAAGCGGTGCTGCTCGTCGATGATCACGAGCCCGAGCGCGCGGAACGCGACGCCTTCCTGCATCAGCGCGTGCGTGCCGATCGCGATCGGCGCGCCGGCCGCGACCGCGCGGCGCGCCGCGTCGCGCGCGCTGCGGCTGCCCTTCCCCGCCAGCCATGCGGGCTCGATGCCGAGCGGCTCGAACCACTCGCGAAACGTGCGCCAGTGCTGCTCGGCGAGGAGCTCAGTTGGCGCCATCAGCGCGACCTGCCGCCCCGATTCGATGGCCGCGAGCGCGGCCTGCGCCGCGACGACAGTCTTGCCCGAGCCGACGTCGCCTTGCACGAGCCGCAGCATCGGCACGGCCGCGGCGAGATCCTTGTCGATCTCGCCGATCACGCGCTGCTGCGCCGACGTGAGCGCGAACGGAAGCGCGGCTCGCAACGCGCTGCGCAGCTTGCCGTCGCCGCGCAAGGGTACGGCGCGATGACGGCGCAGCTGCTCGCGCAGCCGCTTCAGGCTCAACTGATGCGCGAGCAGCTCTTCGAACGCGAGCCGCTGCTGCGCCGGATGTGCGCGCAGCGCGAACAGCGAGACGTCCGTGCCGGCCGGCGGCCGATGCACGGTCAGCAGCGCTTCGCGCAGGGAATCGAGCTTGAGCGTCCGGCGCAGCTCGACCGGAATCAATTCGAGCGCCTCATCGTCGGGCAGCCGTTCCAGCGACCGCGCGATCACGCCGGCGAGCCGCTTCTGGCCGAGGCCTTCGGTGGTCGGATAGATCGGCGTCAGCCGGTCGTCGACCATCGCGGTCTGTTCGCCGGCGAGGCGCGTGTATTGCGGATGCACCATCTCCGGACCATGAGCTCCGTGCCGCACTTCGCCGTAGCAGAGAATGCGGACACCGGGCGCGAGCTGCTCGGCCTGGCTGCGGTTGAAGTGGAAGAAGCGCAGCATCAGCGTCGCGCGCGAATCGTCGCCGATCGCGACGCGCAGCTGCGGCCGATAGCGGAAGCCGCGCTCGACCGCTTCGACCACGCCGACGACCTGCGCCGTCTCGCCCACGCGCAGCTCGCGAATCGGCGTTACCTGCGTGCGGTCCTCGTAGCGCAGCGGCAGATGGAACCAGAGATCCTGCACGCTGTTGAGGCCGAGTTTCGCCAGCAGCGTCGCGAGCGCGGCGCCGACGCCGGCCAGGGTCGTCACCGGCGCGAGGCCGGCGTCGGCGGGCACCAGCGGAATGCGTTGGCGGACGGGACCCGGCATCCGGCTAGCGTATCAAGTGCGGCTCGCGGCGAGTCCTTCGGGAATCAACCGCTCGCGAGCACGGCGACGACATCGATCTCGACCGCGGCACCGCGCGGCAGAGCCGCGACGCCGATGGTCGATCGCGCCGGATAGGGTTCGGTGAAGTACTGCTTCATGACGTCGTTGACCGCTGCGAAGTTGCCGAGGTCCGTCAGATAGATGCCGACGCGCACGACGTCGCCGAACGAGGCGTCCCCCGCGGCCAGCACGGCCTTGAGGTTCTCGAAAACGCGTCGCGTCTGCGCGGCGATGTCGCCGCCGACGAGCTCGCCCGTGGCTGGATCGAGCGGAATCTGGCCCGAGAGGTACAGCGTGTCGCCGGCACGGACGGCCTGCGAGTACGGGCCGATCGCTTTCGGGGCGCTATCGGTGCGAATGATGGAGCGATTCGTCGAGGTCATGGGCGAGTTGCAGTCGTTGCGTTCCTGAGTCTCTCATCTTCGCGTCAAACGCCTCACACCGTCATCCCGGCGAAGGCCGGGATCCAGTTTCCCTATACCTTGCAGACAAGGGAGCTGGGTCCCGGCCTTCGCCGGGACGACGATGATGCCAATCCGACACTCAGACCGGATGCCGTCGCACCGCCGTGACGACCGCGAGCCGCCGCACGCGCCGCATCACTTCGGCCAGATGCTTGCGGTTCTTCACTTCGATCGTGAACAGCAGGATCGCGGAGACGCCGTCGCGTTCCTTGTATTCGACATTCTCGATGTTCGAGGCCGCATCCGCGATCGCGGCCGCGACCTGGGCGAGCACGCCCGGCTTGTTCGCGACCTCGATGCGCAGCTCGACCTTGTAATCGCCACGCACGTTCGCGTCCCAGCCGATGTCGACCACGCGCTCGGGCGACTTCGTCAGCTCCGGCACGTTCGGACATTCCACGCGATGCACGACGATGCCCTTGCCCGCCGAGAGATAACCGATGATCTCGTCGCCGGGCACCGGATGGCAGCAGTTGCCGAACGTCAGCACGCCGCGCTCGGCGCCGGTGATCAGGATCTTTTCCTCGCTGTGCGCGCGCTTCCTGCGCGGCGCGGCGGGTTGCGCGGAGAGCAGCGAGCGCGCGACCGCATCGGGCATCCGATTGCCGAGCGCGACGTCGGCGAGCAGCTCTTCGAGGCGCTTGAACTTGTTGTCGGCGAGATAGCGGTCGAGCACCGGGTGCGGTATCGCTTCGAGCGAGCTGTCGAGCGCATCGAGCGCGCGATCGAGCATGCGATGACCGAAGTCGACCGCGTCCTCGTGCTGCAGGTGCTTCAGGTGCTGGCGGATCGCTGTGCGCGCGCGGCCAGAAACGACCCATTCGAGCCATTGCGGGCTCGGCGCGGCCGACGGCGCAGTGATGATCTCGACGCTCTGCCCGCTGGAGAGCCGCGTGCGCAGAGGCACCAGCTTCTTGTCGACGCGCGCCGCGACCGCGTGGTTGCCGACGTCCGTATGCACGAAGTAAGCGAAATCGAGCGCGGTCGCGTTGCGCGGCAGCGCCATGATCCCGCCCTTCGGCGTGAACAGATACACCTCGTCGGGAAACAGATCGATCTTGACGTTCTCGATGAACTCGAGCGACGAGGGCGTCTGCGTCTCGCGGTCGACCAGCCCGGACACCCATTCGCGCGCGCGGCTCTGCGCGCTGTTGGCCGGCGTCGCGTCGGTCTTGTACACCCAGTGCGCGGCGACGCCGCGCTCGGCAATCGCATCCATCTCCTCGGTGCGGATCTGGATCTCGATCGGCGCGCCGAACGGGCCGAACACGACCGTGTGCAGCGACTGGTAGCCGTTCGCCTTCGGTATCGCGATGAAATCCTTGAAGCGGCCCTCGAGCGGCTTGTAGAGCGCGTGCACGGCGCCGAGCGCCTGGTAGCAGTGCGCGACCGTCTCGACGACGACGCGGAAGCCATACACGTCCATCA
>DAISJF010000008.1:0-14256 GCA_036821625.1 Rhodanobacteraceae bacterium | reverse complement strand
ACGAGGGCACCGAAAGCGTGCATCAGCTGGTGGTCGGGCGCGAGGTCACGGGGATCAACGCGTTTTAGCCGTCGTTGCGGCGAAAGCCTGAATCGATTTGCGCTTTCGACAGATCAAGATGGGTCCCGGCTTTCGCCGGGACGACGAGGTGAGAGGTAGGTCGTCCTTGCAATGACAACGAATCTTCAGCTCGAAACCGGACGCCTGGTCCTGCGCCTGCCGCGGCCCGAGGATTTCGACGCGTACGCGGAGATGCACGCAAACGAGGAAGCCGCGCGTCACATCGGCGGAGCGATATCGCGCGCCGCGTCGTGGCGCAAGTTCCTGCAGATGCCCGGCGCCTGGGCTATGCAGGGCTTCGCGATGTTCTCGGTCGTCGAGAAATCGAGCGGGCGCTGGATCGGCCAGACCGGTCCGTGGAAACCCGAAGGCTGGCCCGGCAACGAGGTCGGCTGGGCATTTCATCCGTCGGTGTGGGGGCGCGGCTATGCGACCGAGGCGACGATCGCCGCAGTCGACTGGGCGTTCGCGAATCTCGACTGGTCGGAGATGATCCATTGCATCGCGCCGGAAAACCGCGCCTCGCAGGCACTCGCGGAACGGCTCGGATCGCGCAAGCGCGGTCCGGGCAAGCTGCCGCCGCCGTACGAGGACGCGCCGACCGAAATCTGGGGCCAGACGCGCGCGGAATGGCTCGCGCGGCGAGCGACGGAGGCGGCGGCGTGATCACGATCCACGGCTACTCGCCCTCGGGCAACTGCCACAAGCTGCGCATGCTGCTCGGCCATCTCGGTCGCGACTACCGCTGGATAGAGACGGACAGCGCACACGGCGCGACGCGAACGCCGGAATATCTCGCGAAGAACCCGAACGGCAAGGTGCCGATGATCGAGACGGACGACGGCCGCGTCATGGTCGAATCGAACGCGATCCTGGCCTGGCTCGCCGACGGCACGAAGTATTTCGCCGGCGATGCCTGGCAACGCGCGCAGACGCTGGCGTGGATGTTCTTCGAGCAGTACAGCCACGAGCCGTACATCGCGGTCGCGCGCTTCGTCTGCGGCTGGATGCCGCTCGATTCGCCGCGTCGCGCGGAGCTCGCACAGCTGCGTGAGCGCGGCGACAAGGCGCTCGGGGTCATGGAAACGCATCTCGCGACGAACGATTGGTTCAGCGCGACCGGCTACGGCATCGCCGACATCGCGCTGTTCGCCTACACGCACTGCGCCGAGGACGGCGGATTCGATCTCGGCGCGTATCCCGCCGTGCGCGGCTGGCTCGATCGCGTGCGCACGCAACCGGGGTTCGTGCCGATGCCGGCGTATGATCCGGAAAACGTGGCCTTGATCGCGCAGACTCGACGGATCACCGCGACGCCGGCTCTCGCCACGCGGACGTGACCGCATGAACGCGCAAGCCAATCCCATCCCCGCCCGCCACAAGAACGTCAACCGCGCCGAGGTCTGCGACCAGAACTTCGTCGAGTTCGTGCAGGGTTGGCATGGCGGCGCCGCGCGCTCGCGTCGCCCCGACGAAGCGGTGCTGCCGGGCAGCGCCTTGAGCGTGCGCGACTTTACCGAGCTGTTCGAATCGCAGCTGATCTCGCGCCATCTCGATCTGATGGCGCGCGTGCTGCGCGTCAAGAACAAGGTGTTCTACACGATCGGATCGAGCGGGCACGAAGGCAACGCGATGGTCGCGCGGCTGTCGCGGCACACCGATCCTGCGTTCCTGCACTACCGCTCCGGCGCGTTCATGGCCGAGCGCTTCCGCAAGCTGCCCGGTATGGATCCGATCATGGATTCGGCGCTGTCGCTCGCGGCGAGCAGCGACGATCCGTCGTCCGGCGGCCGGCACAAGGTCTGGGGCTCGAAACCGTTGTGGGTGCTGCCGCAGACTTCGACGATCGCCTCGCATCTGCCGAAGGCATTTGGTACCGCGATCGCGATCGAGCAGGCGCGCCGCATCGGCCATGCGCTGCCGGTTCCGGGCGATTCGATCGTGATCTGTTCGTTCGGCGACGCTTCCGCGAACCACGCGACCGCGCAGACCGCTTTCAATGCCGCGCAGTGGACTGCGTACCAGAAACTGCCGGCGCCGGTGCTGTTCGTCTGCGAAGACAACGGGATCGGCATTTCCGTGAAAACGCCGGCCGGCTGGATCGAGAATTCGTTCCGTCATCGCGACGGCCTCGATTATTTCTACGCCGACGGCCTCGATCTCGCGGACGGGTTCGCGCATGTCGCGCACGCGATCGAACATTGCCGCGCGACGCGTCGTCCGACGTTCCTGCACCTGCGCACGACGCGGATCATGGGTCACGCCGGCACGGATTTCGAAGTCGAATGGCGGCGCACCGAGGAGCTGGTCGCGGTGGAAGCGACCGATCCGCTGCTGCGCTCGGCCGCGATCGCGCTCGAGTCGGGCCTCGAAACCAAGGACTCGCTGCTCGCGAAGTATGAGGACATCCGCAGGAAATGCTTCGCCGCGGCCGATGCCGCCGATCGCCGCCCGAAGCTGACCTCGCTCGCCGCGGTGACGGCGCCGCTCGCGCCCTATCACGCGGACGCGGTGATCGCGGAGGCGCGCCGCTCGGACTACAGCGAAAAGCGTCTCGCGGTGTACGGCGGCCCGGACAAGCTGCCGGAAACGCTTCCGCCGCGGCATCTTGCGATCCAGATCAACCACGCGCTGTTCGATCTCTTCTGCAAATATCCCGAGACGCTGCTGTTCGGCGAAGACGTCGCGCAGAAGGGCGGCGTCTACACGGTGACCAAGGGCCTGCACAAGGCGTTCAAGGGCGCGCGCGTGTTCAATACGCTGCTCGACGAGACGATCATCCTCGGCCTTGCGCAGGGCTTCGCGAACATGGGCATGCTGCCGCTGCCCGAGATCCAGTATCTCGCGTATTTCCACAACGCCTGCGACCAGATCCGCGGCGAGGCGGCATCGCTGCAGTTCTTCTCGAACGATCAATACCGCAACCCGATGGTCGTGCGCATCGCCGGGCTCGGTTATCAGCGCGGATTCGGCGGACATTTCCACAACGACAATTCGATCGCGGCGCTGCGCGACATACCAGGGCTCATCGTCGGCTGCGCAAGCCGCGGTGACGACGCGGCGATGATGCTGCGCACGCTCACGGCGCTGGCAAAGGTCGACGGCCGCGTCACGATCTTCCTCGAGCCGATCGCGCTCTACATGACCAAGGACCTTTACGAAGCCGGCGACGGCGGCTGGCTGACCGCATATCCGCCACCGGACCAGGCGCTCGTGCTCGGCGAGGCGCGCGTGTATGACGAAGCCGCGAACGATCTCGTCATCTTCACCTATGCCAACGGCGTGCCGATGAGCCTGCGCGCCGCGCGCACGATCGAGAAGAAGCACGGCTGGAAATCGCGCGTGGTCGACCTGCGCTGGCTGGTGCCGCTGAACGAGGCATTGATCGCGTCGCACGCGAAGACGGCGAACAGGATCGTCGTCGTCGACGAAGGCCGGCACAGCGCCGGCGTCGGCGAGGGTGTCATCAGCGCGATCGTCGAAGCCGGTCTCGGCGCCAAGCCGCTGCGTCGCGTGGTCGGCGCCGACACTTACACACCGCTCGCGGGCGCTGCGCTGCTCGTGTTGCCGGGCGATGACGACATCGTCGCTGCCGCCGACGCGCTTGCCTGACCTCTAACCCCTCTCCCGCTTGCGGGAGAGGGCAGGGTGAGGACCGCCTTGCGCAGCGCTTCGTCTCGTCGATGTAAAGCCGCACTCCCGACCGTCCCTCACGCGCCCTTCGGGCGGCCTCTCCGCGAGCGGGAGACGCGAAACGCGCGTCGCGGCCGCGCTCGGCGCCTACACGCATCACGCCGATTCACCTATCATCGGTCAGTCCATGACCGAGCGCCGCGCACTCACGATCCTGTTTGCCGACGTGTCCGGCAGCACGAAGCTTTTCGAGGCGCGCGGCGACGAGGCCGCGATGCGCATCGTCGGCGGCGTGCTGGTCGCGCTCGCCGAAGTGGCCGCGCGTCACGGTGGACGCGTCGTGAAGACGATCGGCGACGAGATCATGTGCACGTTTCCGGGTCCGCTGCACGGACTGCTCGCGGCGACCGACATGCAGCGCCGCGTCAAGAGCGATCCGGATTTCGTGCGCGAAAACCTCGGCATCCGCATTGGCCTGCATCATGGCGATGCGCTGATCGACGCGAACGACGTGTTCGGCGACGCGGTCAACACCGCCGCACGCATGGCGGACAAGACCCTGGCCAAGCGCGACCAGATCGTCACGACCGCGAGCACGGTGCGCGGTGTGACGAATACGACCGGTCTTCGCGTGCGCCCGCTCGGCACCGCGCGCGTGCTCGGCAAGCTCAAGCCGATCGAGATCGTCGACGTGCTCTGGCAGGAGGACCTCGCGCACGTCACGACCGTGCAGCGCGTCGTGCAGATGCCCGCCGAGGAGCCGCAGCGCTCGACGCTGACGCTGCGCTTCAAGAGCCAGGCCTTCGAGATCGACGAGCTGTCGCCGCCGTTCACGATCGGCCGCGACGCCGGCAACAGCCTGATCATCGAGACCGAATGGGTCTCGCGCAATCACGCGCTGATCGAGTGGAAGCGCGGCTACTTCACGCTGTCCGATCGCTCCACGAACGGCACCTGGATCAGGATTGGCGACGAGGAGGAGCTCCTCGTGCATCGCGACGAAGCACGGCTCCGCCGCGGCGGCACGATCAGCATCGGGCAGGCGCACAAGATCGATTCACCGGATCTGGTGACGTTTCAGTGCAGTGATGGGGAAGTGGTGTGAAGGCATGAAAGGACGGTAACCGGTAGCCGGTAGCCGGAGAGCAAAACGAGGCGCTTTCCGGCTCCCGGCTCCCGGTTACCGGCTCCGGCTACCGTCTTTTGGTCAATCCACGAGCGACCGTCTTCCGTATCACTCGAACCCGTCGCTGAAGATCGCATCGAAATTGCTCGGCGGCTGGTCCGGACCCTGGAAGATGCCGATCGGCGTGTAGCCGGAATAGCCCGGGAACACGTAGTAGATGTTTGGATTGTTCATGCGCCGGATCAGCGCTTCGGAAACGACCTGACGGTAGTCCGTCGTCACGTCGACGTCGGTGCCTTGATAGAGGTGCGCGCCGTCTAGGCCGCGGAAGTTGCCGTACACCGTGCCGCCGTTCACTGCGCCGCCGAGCGCGAGCATGATGTTGCCGTAGCCGTGGTCGGTGCCGCTGTCGGCGTTCTCGAGCACGCGCCGGCCGAACTCGCTGACGACGATGACGTTGACGTGCTGCATGTAGTTGCCGGCCGGATCCATCGAAAGGTCGGTGTAGAACGCGCCGAGTCCCTGCGAGAGACTCTCGGCCTGGTTGCCGAACCAGTCGTAGCTCTGCGACGGATTGCCCTGGCCGTTGTGCGTGTCCCAGTTGCCGAGATCGATCGTGACCGCGCGCAGTCCGAGATTGAGCTTGATCAGCTGCGCGATGTTACGCAGCTGCGTGCCGAAGCCGCCGTTGTAGTTGAGCGAATAGTTGGCGCCGCCTGCCGGCTGGTATCCGTTCGGATGGTTGTTCGGATCGTAGAGATTGAAATCGATCGGGCGCAGCAGTGCGAGCGAATTCAGCGTATCGGCGCCGGCGAGCTCGAGCATCGTATTGCCGGTCCAGAGATCGTTCATGCGCGTGACCGCGCCGACGAGTCCGTGCGAGGGATCGTCGTCCTCCCACGACCAGTGGAACGTGTCGAGGCGGAAATCCGAGCCGTTCGCCATCGTGATCGCGTCGGTGCTGCCGAGCAGGCTCGAGGCCGTGATGCTGCCCATCGACGTGGCCGGCAGCGGCACGGTCGGCGGCAGGCCGCCGCTGACCAGGTGCCGCGTGAGCCAGCCGACGCCGGAGCCGGTGCCGCCGCCGAGACCGAACTCGAGGTTCGACTGCGCTTCGAAGTGGCTGCGCACGACCGGATTCGGCTGCAATTGCCCGGCCGCGACAACGAAGGCGAGATGGCCGCCCTGATAGAGGCTCTGCAGCGCGGTCGCGCGCGGATGGAGCGCCCATGTCGTGTTCGGCAGCGCGAGCGCGGCGCCGGTGCCGGATGTCGGCACGCGCGTGTTGGTCCGGTTCGCCTCGTAATCGGCACGATAGGGACTGCCTGCGCCGGGGGGCAGCAGGCTCAGGCCGTCCATCGCGCCGCGCAGGAAAATGACGACGAGCGTGTCGTCGGTGGCGGTGGTCGGGATGATCGGCGGCGGCGCGAAGTAGGCGCGGGCGCGACTGCCGGCGCCGCCGGCGACGGCAGCGACGCAGCAGCCCTTGAGGAAATCGCGGCGATGGAGTCTTGTCATGGCATGTCCTATCGCGCCTTTGCTGACAGGCAGGCCTGTCAGCGGCGCAGGAATTCCGGGCTGCACAGGATCAACGCGACCGCGGTGCGCAGGCGCGCGATCGTGTAGTGCTGCGACAGGTCGTTGAGATTCCAGACGCCCGTGTGCTGCGGCTGGCCGTTGCTCATGCTGTCGGTGACGATGTCGAGCGCGTCGTCGGCGCCGGCGTTCTGGCGCATGAAATCGACCGCGAGCGTGCGCGTCGGCTCGGGCAGATAGCCGAGAAGCCGCTCGCACCAGTAGTCCATCATGTTGTTCGCGGTGCGGTCGGCCGTGTTCGGAAATGCGCCGAGCGTCTGGCCCTGTACGTCGGCGAGGAACGGCTGCGTGTTGTCGTAGCCCGTGCCCTGATGCATCTCGACAAGGCGCGGCAGCAGCTTCAGCGTCATGCCCATCGCGCCGGTGCTCGACCAGGCCTGCATCACGTCGGGATATCCGTTCGGAGCCGGCCAGTAGAACAGGCGATGCCCGGCGGCCTGCAGGCGCGAGATGAACTCCTCGGTCGTCGTCCAGGTGCCGCTGTTGTCCGGGACCGGCACGAAGATCGCGAGAAGCGCGCGCAGCGCCGAGACGGCGGCCATGGCCGGCCGCTTCATCTTGGTCGCCCAGGTCGTCTTGAACTCGGACGACTGCAGGATGACCTGCATCGCCTGCGCGATCTGGTCGCTCGCCTGCCATTGCTGGTTCAGCACGCTGGCGACGCTCTGCACCAGCGTCGTCGAAGGGCCGTCGCCCACAAAGCGCTTGCAGAGTTTCGTGGCGAGGAAATGCGCCGTCCCCGGATGCTGCGCCAGCATATCGTACAAGAGCGTGCCGTCGCCCTGGCCCTGGTACGCCGCGAAGTAGCGCGTCAGGATGTGCTTGGGACCCTGATCGTGGTTCGTATCGTCGTACGCGAACGTGCCGAGCGGCGCGCTGCCGATCTGATCGTAGGGCCAGGTGCTGCCGGAGATCGTCCAGCCCGTCAGCGCGCGCGCCGCTTCGTAGACATCATCGTCGACGTACTCGAGGCGCTCGATCGTGCCGTCCCAGGCCGTGAACGTGCCGAGCTGCGCGAGGTTGGTCGGATTGTCCGGATCGACGATGATGCCCGCATAGTTCTCCGCGCCGAGCGTATGCAGCTCCATCAGCTCGCGTGCGTAGTTTTCGTTCGGATGGCCGGCCTCGCTCGCGTACAGATCGAGCATGTACATCATCGACGCCGACTCGCCGACGGCCTGCAGCATCGTGCGGAAGTTGCCGAACACGTTCGGGCGGATCGCGTCGCGGTCCATCGCGACGAACATCGGTCCGCCGTCGTAGTCCCAGCCGAACACGCTGAAGTGGTCGTGCCAGAAATCGACCGTCAGCTCGTACAGCTGGCGCTTGCTGTAGAGCTGGCGGATCAGCGTCATGCATTCGGTCTCGGCGATCGGCAGCATGCGGATGTAGTAGTTGTCCGTCACCGAGTGATGGTCGGTCCAGAGCTGGTTCGCAGTCTTGTTCAGCGTGACGAACCCGGCCTCTGCGACGATCTGGTCGCAGTTGCTGTCGTCGATGCTTGCCGGCGCGAGCTGCTGTGCCGTCCAGGCCTGCCAGCGCGAGTCGTCGTCCGCGCCGAGCGTGTTGAACACGGTCCAGTCGGGGCTGCGGAATCCGCACGTTCCGCGCGTCAGCCAGCGTACTGCGTTCGGCGGGCTGGTCAGCGAATCCGGCGCGGCAGGCGTGTTTTCGTCGCGCATGCCGGTGCGGCCGGGCCGGCGCATCGCGAGCGCGGCATCGGTGTAGATGCCCGCGCTCGCGAACAGCGCAGCGAAAAGACGCCGGCGCGACGCGACGAACGATGGGTTGGCGGCTATGGCTGCCATGCGACCCCCGAGACATAAAGCAAGCGGCCGGCGCGATCGCCGGCGGACGTCGGAACAGTAGCCGCGCAAGGTGGGCGCGTGTGTGACCGCAGGCAAGGAACGGGCAGAAGGCGGCCGGAATCGTTCCCAACCGACTGTCCAGGGAACTGCCGGGAACTGAGACCGATGGTCGGACCGATCCCGGCAAGGAAGCGCCGAATCGCAGAAATCAGACGTGTACTCCGGGACCCGGCCCGGTCTCGGCGTCGCCGTCGGAACAGTTCGGAGTCAGACCCGCCCCATCCGTCAGTTCGGGATGTACAGCTCCGTCAAGGTCGGAAGCTCGAACTGCGTGTCGATGAATTCGCCCCCGGCCTTGAGCACTCGACCGTCCTGCAGCAATGTCGCTGTCTCGAATTGAACGGCATTGAGGAGATTGCCCGCGGCCTGGAACACTCCGGTCGAAGGGTCGTAGATCTCGGCGACCGGTTCGTAGACGGCGTTGACGACGCCGCCGAGAATGAGGACGCGACCATCCATCAGCCGGACGGCGCTGTGGTAGTACCTCACTGGAATGACCGGTTGCGAAGGCGCGGCGCTGAACGTGCCGCTCGCCGGATCGTATATCTCGGCGCCCAATGTTGCCTGGTTTCCGCCCACCATGAGCACGCGACCGTCGGGCAGCAGCGTCGCGCTGTGCGCCATGCGCTCGGAGATCATCGACCCGGTCGTGCTGAATTGTCCGGTCGCAGGATCGAACAGTTCCGCTTCGTTGAGATTGCCGTTCTCGCCCTGGCCTCCGGCGATCAGAACCTTTCCATCCTCGAGAAGGGTTGCAGTCGCGCTGATTCGCCCGATCGCGAGGCTGCCCGCGGGAATGAATCGTTCGGTATCGGGATCAAAGACCTCTGCCATCGTCACATAGCGCAGATCCGCGAAGTCGGCAGTCGAGCCGCCGGCGATCAGGATTCGTCCGTCCTGCAAGGGCGTCGCAGTGTGCCAGACGCGCTTGTCCAGCATCGGCGAAATGAGCGAGAACGCATTCGTGGATGGATCGTAGAGCTCGGCGCCTCTCAAGCCGATGCAGAAGAAACCCGAAAAGCTCACGCTCGAGTTGTAAACCGCGTTGCCGCATCCGCCGACGATCAGGACCCGGCCGTCCGCAAGCCGCACTGCTCCGTCACGGATGTAGGTGCGGTTGAAGAACGTGTGGCCGGTTTCGGTGAACCGGTCCCGGACGGGATCGTAGACTTCGCCGGTGTGTAGTTCCTGTCCGTTGAACGTGCCTCCCTCGACGATCAGCACACGACCGTCTTCGAGCAGGGTCGCGCTCTGACCGTAGCGTCCCTGGTTCATCTTGGAGGCTGCGACGAATCCGCCGACGCCGCCCGCGGGGGCCGGCACCGACGCGACCTCGAGCGACGTGCCCTGAGGTATCGGCACGCGGACAGGGCCTGCGCCCTGCAGCGGCGCGGCAATGGAGCTGCTGCCGCAAACCGCGATGAGAACACCGAGCAGAGCCTTGATCATCGTCATTCCCCGTAGGTCGATGCCGAAGCGAGTGGCTCACTTCCGGCGCGAGGCCATTATCGGGACGCGGGGATTCCGGGATCAATCGCGTTTTGCGGCTGATTTGCGCCGTGTCGTTCTTACGCCAGTGAGTCGATTTGCGGTCGGCCCTCTCTCTTCCCGCTTCATGGATCGAAACGCGGCGAGCCAACCGGCCTGAAAACGCGAGCGAGCGCCGAGCGCGCTCATGAGGTCGGATACGCGCCGATTCAGCGTGCGCATCGAGAGATCCAGCTCACTCGCGATGGTCTTGTCGTTGATGCCCATCGCCAGCAGCGAAACCAGCTCATCGACGGGCTCGGCGGATTCGGATGCGGTGAGTCCCTGTCCCATTCGACCCAGGTCGATGGGAGCAGCGCTACGCCAGAACATTTCGAACAGCGCATAGAGCGTGTCGAGCAACGCGGACGCGCGAACCAGCAGCACATGCCCGCCGGGGTCCTTTGGGTTGAGCGGGACGAGCGCGATGCGGCGATCGACCAGCACCAGCTTGGAGGGAAGCTCCGGCACGGCACGGTATTGCTGACCGTTCTGGATGCTGCGCTGCACGCGTGCGGGCGCTCCGGGAAGCGCAAGGAACGCCGCATCCACGAGGCAGCGGTAACTGACTCCCTTCGCGTGCATGTTGTATTGCGTCGTGTAGTCCTCCTCCACTTCGACGCGTGTGAGCCGCAACGGAGCGCGCTCCAGGAACAGGACCTCGGAGCGCGCCGAGCGCTGCATCTGTTCGAAGGCTTGCCATTCGGCCTCGCGGCTCGTGATCAGCTCGACAAGCACCGGCGACGTATTGCGGCTCCGGGCAGACTCGGCGGTGTTCTGAAGCTCCTGCGCTTCGGCGCGCGCGCGCTGCAATGCGCCCTGGTGATGCAGGATCAGTGCTTCGATGGCCATGTCCGGAGCACCCGGCAGGTATCTGCGCGGTCGTTCCGGAGAATGGGTGGCAAGGCCTCGGGCCTCGAGCGCGTCGAGGATGTGCTGCGCACTTCGCACCGGCGACGCCAGCGCGCGCGCGACTTGCTGGACTGTCGCGCCCGGCTGCGACAGGAGCCAGCGATACGCGTGCTCCTCGGGTTCGCTGATACCGAGAACCTCGAACGGTCGATGCTCGATGCCTGAAATTCGTGTGGGCATTAGTCGTTCCGCGGACGCCGATGACGCATGAGTATCAAGCTCTCAATGATGCTGAGCCATATGCGCCAACTCATGAAGAGCCGGACGATACTCCGCGGAGCTCGAAGCCGGTTGCTCAAACGATGAGCGGCTCAGGCTCCAGCTCGATCCCGAACCGTTCACGCACACCGGTGCGAACGCGCTCGGCAAATGCGCGCAGCTCGGCGCCGCTCGCGCTGCCGTGGTTGACGAGGACCAGCGCGTGCTGGCTCGAAATGCCCGCATCACCATCGCGCAAACCTTTGAATCCGCAGGATTCGACGAGCCAGGCGGCGGAGACCTTGGCGAGGCCGTCCGCGGCTTGCCAGACCGGCGCTGCGGGATGCTCGTGCCGCAGGCGTTCGGCCGCGTCCTGCGCAATCAGCGGGTTCTTGAAAAAGCTCCCGGCGTTGCCGATGACCTGCGGATTGGGCAGCTTGCGCATGCGGATCCGGGTGATCGCCTCGGCGGTGGTGACCGGCGTCGGCTCGGTCGCGCGGATCGCCGCGAGCTCTTCGCGGACCCCGGCATAGTCGAGCCGCAATTCGTGCCGGCGCGGCAGCTCGAAATCGACGGCGGTGATGACGTATCGATCCGGCGTGCGCCTGAACACCGAATCGCGGTACGCGAATCCGCAGTCCGCATTCGCAAGCGTCGCAGGCCGAGCCTCCGCGCGATCCCAGACTTCGACGCAACGCACGAACTCGCGCACCTCGACGCCGTAGGCGCCGATGTTCTGCATCGGCGCCGCGCCGACCGTGCCCGGGATCGCGGCGAGGTTTTCGAGGCCGGCGAATCCCTGTGCCAGCGACCAGTGCACGAAATCGTTCCAGTTCTCGCCGGCCTCGACGCGCACGCGTGCCCGTTCGCCGTCCGACTCGATGATTTCGATCCCGCGCGTCGCCATCGACAGCACGACGCCAGGCCAGTCGCGCGTGAACAGGATGTTGCTGCCTTCGCCGAGCACGAGCAGCGGCCGCGATTTCAGCGCCGCGAAGCCGAAGAGCTCGGTGAGCGCTTCGCGGCGGCGCACGTCGATCAAGAGGTCCGCGCGAGCGGCGACGCGAAACGTGTTGCGGCCCTGCAGCGGGGCGTTCTCGACGATCGTGTAGCCGGTGCCCTCGGCAATCGCAACGCTCATGCGGCCGATGCCTTTGCGTGGCGACTGCGGATCGCCTCGACGGATTCGCCGATCAGCGCAGGTCCGCGGTAGATCATCCCGGTATAGAACTGCACGAGAGTCGCGCCCGCGTCGATCTTTGCCGCGGCGTCGGCGCCGGAAACGATGCCGCCGACGCCGATCAGTGGAATGCGGTTACCGAGCCGGCGCGCCATGCCGCGCAGCACGGCGGTCGATTTCTCGAAGAGGGGCCTGCCGGAAAGGCCGCCGCTTTCATCGGCATGTCGTTGTCCGGCGACTGAGGCACGGTCGATTGTCGTGTTCGTGCAGATCAGGCCGTCGATTCTGCTCGACAGCGCAACATCGGCGATGCCGTCGAGCTCCGCGTCGGACAGATCCGGCGCGATCTTGAGCAGCATCGGTTTGCGCACACGGTGTTTCGCGGCGAGCCTTTCCTGCGCGTCACGCAGCGTGCCGATGAAGCGCTTCAGCGTGTTTTCTTCCTGCAGATCGCGCAGACCCTGCGTGTTCGGCGAGGAAATGTTGATCGTCACATAGCTCGCGCGCGCATACACGCGCTCGAGGCAGAACAGATAGTCGTCGACGGCGCGTTCGTTCGGCGTGTCCTTGTTGCGGCCGACGTTGATGCCGAGCACGCCGCCGAACTTCGCGCGCTCGACGTTGCGCACCAGCGCATCGACGCCGTCGTTGTTGAAGCCGAGCCGGTTGATGACGCCCTCGGCGCCGGGCAGCCGGAACATGCGCGGCTTCGGATTGCCGGGCTGCGCACGCGGCGTCGTCGTCCCGACCTCGATGAAGCCGAAACCGAGCGCAGCGAGCGCGTCGACGTGCGCGCCGTTCTTGTCGAGACCGGCCGCGAGGCCGACCGGATTCTCGAAACGCAATCCGAACGCCTCGACCGGCAGCGGCTTCGGTCGCATCGAGAGCAGCGGATTGAAGCCGGTCCGGTACGCCGCCTCGATCGACACGAGGCCCAGATCGTGCGCGCGCTCGGCATCGAGGCAGAACAGGAACGGTCGGGCGAGTGCGTACACCGATGGCGCTCTCAACGTGAAGATCGTCAATCTCCCGCCGCGCGGCTGTTCAAAAGTCGAACTTGATTCCCTGCGCGAGCGGCAATGCGTCCGAATAGTTGATCGTATTGGTCTGGCGGCGCATGTAGGCCTTCCACGCGTCGGAGCCCGATTCGCGTCCGCCGCCGGTTTCCTTCTCGCCGCCGAACGCGCCGCCGATCTCGGCGCCGGACGTGCCGATGTTGACGTTCGCGATGCCGCAGTCGGAGCCCGCGGCCGACAGGTACTGCTCCGCCGACTTGAGGTTCTGCGTGAAGATCGCCGACGACAGTCCCTGCGGCACGCCGTTCTGCTGCGCAATCGCATCGTCGATCGACTTGAATGACATCACGTAGAGAATCGGCGCGAATGTCTCGGTCTGCACGACCTCGTCGGAGTTCTTGAGCCCGGCCACGATCGTCGGCAGCACGAAGTTGCCCTTGCGATCGGCGAGCGCTTTGCCGCCGCTGACGATCTTGCCGCCGCTGCCCTTCGCTTTGTCGATCGCCGCGTTGTACTGGTCGACGGCTGCCTTGCTGTTGAGCGGTCCCATCAGCGTCGTCGACTGCGTCGGATCGCCGATCTTCGACTCGATCTGCTTGTACGCGTTCTGCAGCTTGCCGAGCACGTCGTCGTAGATCGATTCGTGCACGAACAGACGCCGTGTCGACGTGCAGCGCTGGCCGGCCGTGCCGACCGCGCCGAACACGATCGCGGGAATCGCGAGCTTCAGGTCCGCGCTCGCGTCGACGATGATCGCATTGTTGCCGCCGAGCTCGAGCAGCGAGCGGCCCATGCGTCGGGCGACGCGCTCGCCGACCATGCGGCCGACCTTGGTCGAGCCGGTGAAGCTGATCAGAGGAACACGGTGGTCGTCGACGAACTTCTGCGCGAGCTCGCTGCCGGCATCGTTGAACAGGAAGAAAAGATCCGGGAATCCGGCGGCCTTGAGCGCGGCGTTGCAGATCTTCATCGTCGCGACGGCCGACAGCGGCACCTTCGGCGACGGCTTCCAGATCGAGATGTTGCCGCACACCGCCGCGATGAACGCGTTCCACGCCCATACCGCGACCGGGAAATTGAACGCGCTGATGATGCCGACGAGGCCGATCGGATGCCATTGCTCGTACATGCGGTGGCCCG
>DAISJF010000007.1:0-15330 GCA_036821625.1 Rhodanobacteraceae bacterium | reverse complement strand
GTATCCGGCCTCGCGAACGAGCGCCATGGTCGATGTCGTGTAGTTGGTGCCGGGTTTGCCGAACGGATATGCGAAGCTGCGCGGCGGTCGGGCGGTCAAGGATGTGATCGCCTCGCGGTTGTGCACGATCTCGCGTCGCGCGGTCTCGGCGTCGAGCCCGGCCATGTTCGGGTGATTGACCGTGTGGCCGCCGAACGTGATGCCTTCGCGCGACGAGCGCGTCACCTGCTCCGAAGTCATCATCAGGTCGTCGGGCAGCGGCTCGTCGACCAGGGATTCGATGCGCTCGCAGAGCGCTTCGCGTTCCTGGATCGGCCGATACTTGATCACGTCGTTCAGATCGCCGCCGATGCGAATACGCGACGACAGGTCGCTGACGTGGCGGCGGCCGAGTCCGAACGCCGAAAGATCGATTTCGCCGGACGGCAGTCGACGCGCACATTCGATCGCGGTGTCGCAGAACATGCGGCCGCCGTCGAGAAATGCCGACGCGAGATAGACCGTCGCCGTCAGGCCGTGCTTCTTCAGGATCGGCAACGCGATGTCGAGATTGTCGCGATACCCGTCGTCGAACGTGATCGAGACGGCCCGGCGCGGCAGCACGCCTTGCGCGGCCATTTCGACGGCCTCGTCGAGCGGAAGCACCGTGAACAGGCGCGCGAGCATCTCGCAATGCTCATCAAGCGCGCGCGCATCGATGGTATCGGGCAGGAGCGGATCCGGCCGATCGAGGACGCGATGGTGCACGATGATCGGAAGATGCGAGGCCTTGCCCGGATAGACCACACCCGCGACGGCGCGCATCAGCGCATTGACGAGAGAACTCACCGCAGTCGCCTTCCCCTCTCAGCGAATCGCTCGTCACTGGACCTCCAGGCGAGCCGCGCGATGTGTAACTGTATTGCCACGAAGCGCAGCTTGTCGAGATCGGAGGGTCGCCGTCGAAGCGATCGGCTTGTAAAGGATCGGTTGAGAGCCGGCGTGGGGTGCTCAACCTTCCGCGCGCGACACGCGCAAGGGCGGCAACGCACGTGCTGCAGTGCCGCAACTTCGTGCCGGCCGCCCGAGATCGGCGACTCTTGCGCGCGACGGCAAGATGGAAAAAAGAAAAGGTCCGGCCGGATGGCCGGACCTTCCCGTCCGCATTCGCTCAGCGCTCGATCGCGCCGAGGTCGATCGCTGCGCCGTTGATCGGACGCGGACGCGGAACGAGCGTCTGCGCGTCGATCTCGTACGTGACCGGTAGACTGGCCACGTCCGGAAGCGGCGGCTGTCCGCTATCGACCGCCGGGCCGCCCGCCACCGGAATCAGCGACGTCATGTCGATCGGCGTCGGCGAGTCGACGACGACGAAGTTGTTCGTGCCGTTGAGCTCACCCGGCACCGGATGCCAGGGATCCCCGTCGCCCCAGCGCTCGTCGATCCAGTTGACGCCGAGATTGACGATGCCGCCCGTGACGTACGGGGGCGCGACTTCCTGGCTGATTCTCACGCACGGGTACTGCGTTGCCTGCGAGTAGACGAACACGTTGTTCCAGAACTGGCCGGTTTCGAGCGTCGTCGACATCCGGAACAGATACGCCGCGCCTTCGTCGCTCTGCATCATGTAGACGGTGTTGTTGTAGAAGTACAACGTGCCGTGGCGGTAGTTCGCTTCACTGCCCGGATGATCACCGCCGTAGTGGACCGCGAGCGGACCCGGCTTGACGATCTGGTTGCCGTAGACGAACGTCGTTCGGTAGTTCGGGTCCGAATTCGCGTAGTCCGGATAGTCCTCGGCCTCGACGAAATCCATCGCGAACGCGCCCGCTTCGATCCGGTTATAGCGCACCACCGGACCCACCGAACGGTCCTTCATTGCATTGCCGCCGGCGCCGGGGCGCATGGCTCCGTAATGGTTGAATTCGTAAGTGACGCCGACGGACTGAACATAGGTCGTGTGGACCGTGTCGCTTCCGACCAGACCGTTGTTGGTGAACTCGTTGCCGGAAATGCGCAGATCCATCGTCAGCAGCGACGAATCGCCGTCCTGCGACCGGCTGAAGATCGCCTGGTTGCAGTCGGTGATCTCGTTGTTGGCGAGGATGACGTGATGGCCGTGCTCGACCCAGATGCAGCCGCCGAAATCGGAATAGGACTGGGGACTGCCGTCCATGTCGGTGAAGCCGTAGTCGGGCTGCGCGCGCTGGAACTTGAGGCTGTCGATCTGGATGTATTCCGGCTGCGTGACGCCGGTCTCCGATCCCCTCGCGACGATCATGACGATGCCGCGCTGCTGGTTCGTCTCGCTCGCGCTGTCGCGGCCGTAGTCCATCGTCGGGCGCGACGTTGCATTGTAGCCGTCGATGATCGGCCGCTCGCCGTTCGGACCGACCACGCCGCACACGCGCACCGGCGCCGACCCCGTGCCGTGCGCGTTGATCGCGAATTTCCCCGGGTAAGGCGTGGCCTGATAGAAGATCCGTACCGTGTCGCCGGGACCGAGGTTCTCCCACGGCACCTGGTCGATCGAGCTCAATTGGCCGTTGTTGGGGCCGACCTGGTAATCATTGCCCTGACCGGAGGGCAGACACGGCGTCACGTTCACGAGCGGCAAGTTCAACGTGTCGTACGAGTCTGAAAAAATATCGTCGTCCGTGGCGACAGCGAGCCCGATGCCTTGGGAATATCCGATCAGTATCGACACGATCCATCGTGTCGCGAACATTAGGGTTTGGTTAAACGGGAATTTCGTCGATATGCGGCGAGCAAAAGAAAAAGGCTTCATAATTTTTTAGAAATTTTTTGGAGGGATTTTGGAACATTTCAGGGGTTTTACGACCGGTTCGCATGTTAGGACTGACGCATGGCACGTTTTTGCGACGGAGTGCGCGAATTTGCGCAACACGGAAAATCAGCCGCGGCGGAATCTACATGCACGACCATTAGCAGAATGCTAAATACGATGCCGCTGTGAAATGCGGACACCACTTTTTGGTTTGGCCGGAAAAATGCACGCGACATTTCGAATTTGCGACACGCGTCACGTGCGCGCGATGCGTTCCGTAGCGCGTACGATGGAATACTTCGGGATCGTCAAAGCGCTATATCAGCGCGAGACCGATCCAAGGGTGGGCGCGCGGTCAAGGGATATTCGGACCGCGCACTACTTGCGCTCGAGCCAGACTTCCCGCCACAACATCAACTCGCCCCGCGGGCAATCGCCGACTTGAGCCTCGCATAGGCACTCTTCGCCAAGCGTTTTGCTGCGCCCGATGTTCTTCAGCGTCACCGTGTTCGAAAGCTCGCGCATGACACCAGTTCTTTCGTCGATGAGCCGATCGACGCGAAAGCGCACTTCGGCCTCCTTGCCGCAGCATCGGGTCATTTCGTAACAGAAGCCGAGACCGCGATTGCGCTGCTTCTGATTCAGCGTCTCCACAAGACGCGCGCGACTCTTGATGCGAACGATCTCGCCGGGCTTCAGATTCAGCGGCAGATTCTCGGTGTGCTTGTTCGGGCCGCGCAGCCAGTCGTCGGCGCCCGCCATGCGCAACCAGCGCGTCACGATCCACTGTGCCAGCAGTCGCAACACGCGGAAAACCGGAAGATCGCCGTTCGCGATTTCGCGCCACGCCAGGCGGAACGTCAGCAGGCGGTGCCTTCCCGAAAAGAGCTCTGTCGCCTTGAGCAGCTGCGTCGATTGGCAGAAATAATGCTCTTCGTCGGATTTCTTCTTCAGGCGCGCCCGCAGACGTGCGAGACCTTCGGGAGAAACCGCGAGCGGTGTCGCCGTTTCCGCGTCGGCGGATATCAGCCAGCGCTCTTTCCAGAAGGTGCGGCAACTGCGGTTGCAGCCGTCGTGACCCGTGCCGTCGCAGCGCATGCCGTCGAGGACCACGACATCATTTGCCGGAAAGCGCCGGACCGGGTTTGGATCCGCACAGACTTTTTCGACCCGCCGAAGCACTCGAAACGGCTTGCCGCACGCGCCGAGCATTTCCGGCATGAACGGAACCCCATCGAGCGCGCCGTCGCCGTCCAGCGTCGCCAGAATCTCCTCCGGAGATCGGACGAACACGAGGTCGCCCGCTCGAAATTCCCGATTTTTCATCGCTCCCCCACGATGTCGCGGACCGGCACTCCCGCGGATCCGCGCTCGAGCCGGGTCAGTGGATACCCGGCACGGTTATTGCGTACACTAGTTTCCGAGACGCATTCGGCTGTTGAATCACCCGGAGATGGAACCGAAAAAGGGCACGCGACCGCATTCTCGCACGGCGAAGCCGCGAACGACGTTCCCTGATTGACTGTGATGGCGCCGACAGGGGCGCGCAGATGACAGCCAATACCGATTTCATCGAGATGTTCCACGAACTGGGCGTACCGGCGAACTGCAGCCTGGCCGATTTGCGGCTCGCCTATCGGCGCTGCGTCGCCCAGCTCCATCCGGATCGTGCCGGCGGCAACGTCGCCGACCAGTCGCGCCTGCAGCGATTGACCGTCATGTACGAGGCCGCAATCGACTTTCACCGGCGTCATGGCCGCCTGCCCGGAGAGGTCACGCAACCCGCACCGCCGCAGAACGCGACCCCGCGGGCCTCGTCGGGCGCGGCATCGCAGGCGCCGGCAGTGCGATCGCGTCTCCGCTACGTCCTCGCGCTGATCGCTGTGGCCATTCTGGTCTGGATGCTCTGGGACGTGCCGCCTCCGATAGACGGAACGCCCGAGGATTCCGACGCCGCAGCATCTTCCGAAACCGCACCGGCGAGCGCCGCCGATCCGGCGTCGCACCGACTGATGCTGGGCATGACGAAGGAAGATGTCAGAGCCATCGAAGGCGATCCGGTGTCGTCGAGCGATTCCCAATGGGATTACGGCCCTTCCTGGATCTCGTTCAAATGCGGCGAGGTCGATGACTGGTATAGCTCGCCGCTGCTGCCGCTCCGGTTCGCACGGCACCAGCATCCGACCGCAAGCGATGCCCCGGCGACGCAGACCCATCCGCCCGGCTGCGTGGACGTGCCGCCCCATTGACGCGCGGTGCGGAGTTCCGAGGCGGATTGCCGACCGCCTCGGACGCCACGGCGAAAAAATGCGCTCGCCCCGATTGCTGCACCGCGACGCAACGCAATTGCGAACGCGGAAGTGGAAATCGCTTCGGCTAAGCAGCAAACTTCCTGATGCTTGCGCGGCGAGTCTTGGGACGCCCATATCAAGCTCAAGTGCGAGAGAGCGCGGCTCCATCACGGATGGCTGCCGTTGGAGGTTTTTGCTCGCAAGCGAGACGCCCGCGAGATGAGCACGCGGCGGGCCGTGTTGGGGAGTGGACCGATATGAGCGATCTGCGGACGGGCTTCGGGAATCGGGCGTGGGCATCGTTCGCCCGTGGCTGTCGCGCAGAAGCAAGGCGGCACCGCTCGGCCGACGGCAACGACATCCGTGCCGCGAAGGAACCGACACGACAACGGACGATCCATGCGCTCGGTCGACGCTGAGCTGACGACGATCGGTGACGTTTCCGAGCTCGGTGCCGACTGGCACCGTCTCGAAGCCGTGTCCGACAACTCGCCGTTCACGGCGTGGCCGTGGGTCTCTACGTGGCTGCGGCATCTGCCGCGCGAAATCACGCCGCTCGTGTTCCGCGCGCGCGATGCGCAAGGGCTCCTCGCAGTGGCGCTCCTCGTCGAGTCCCGCGAGCGCGGCATTCGGGGCCTGCTCGGCGGACGCTCGATGCTCGTGCAGGAAACCGGCGATGACGATCTCGATGGAATCACGGTCGAATACGCCGGCGTTCTCTCGCGCCGGGGCGGTGAAGAAGCCGCCTATCGCGCACTGTTCGAGGCGCTCGCAGGCAAGAAGCGCTGGCATGCGCTGCGCATGAGCGCGTCCACGCACGCGCACGCGGTCGCCGCCGCACTGCCGGCCGAGCTGCGCGCCTACAGCATGTTCGAGCGACCATCCTATTTCGTAGACCTCGCGGCGCTGCGCGCGGCCGGCGAGGATCATCTCGCCGGCATCAGCAGCAGCACGCGCTCCGGCCTGCGCCGGACACGGCGCGCCTACGAGCATCGCGGACCGATCAGCATTGCCGCCGCGACGGACCCCGCGCTGGCCCTGGCCTGGCTCGAGGAGCTGCGTGTGCTGCACGAGCGCTACTGGCGCAGCAAGGGCAAGCGCGGCTCTTTTGGCAGCGCGTTCTTCGCAGCCTTCCACGAAGACCTCGTCGGCCAGAACACCACCAACGGCTTTACGCAGCTGCTGCGGATCACCGCCGGCGACGTTATCGTCGGCTATCTTTACAACCTCGTCTGTCGCGGCCGCGTCTATTTCTACAACGCGGGGCTCAATTACGGGGCGCTCGAGAAGCACGACCGCCCGGGCTTCCTCGCCCACATGGTGGCGATCCAGAAATACCTCGACGACGGCATGGACATCTACGATTTCCTGGCCGGCGACGGCGACTACAAGCGCATGATGAGCACCCATGCGCGGACGGTGAACTGGATCCAGGTCCGGCGACCCGGCTGGCGCCTGGCCCTCGAATCCCTGGGTGCGCTGGCCGGCAAACGCAGCCTGGGCGTACCCCTCGTCGCGCCCAGCGCGGCCGACGTGGTTTCCCTGCGCGACTGACGCCGTCCGAACGCTCTGGCGCCCCTCCGCGGCGCCGCCCGGCGACCGTCCCCGGCCACGAGCGACTATCATGCGTTTCGGGTCGGCGAATGCTGACAGCCGGAGGGCCGGCAGCGGTGTAAAAGCTGATTTGTCGCATGGGCTTGACGATCCGGCCGGTATCTTTTTCAGTCCTCGGGCGCGGGGGGCTTCAGCCTTACCTAGGGCGGCAGGCGTGCCGGGGGCTCGTGCGCCCTGAGGCCGGGGCGGGCACACGGACAGATCCATGCGATTCCCCGGCGGCTCGACACCGGGAAACGCCTGCGGCCAGGAGACGATGACGCATGGATGAAGTGGTCGATATCTACGAGCTGTCGCCGATGCAGCAAGGCATGCTGTTCCATGCCGTGAGCGCTCGCGGCCGCGGCGTCGATATCGAGCAGATCATCGTCACGCTGCGCGAGCCGCTCGATCCGGCGCGGTTCGGGCAGGCCTGGCGCGACATCGTGCGCCGGCATCCGATCCTGCGTACGCGGTTTCGCTGGAACGACGTCGCCGAGCCGCGCCAGGAAGTCGTCGCGAGCGCCGACGTTCCGACAACGTTCGTCGACTGGCGCGATCTCACCGCCGAGACAGCCGAGAAACGTTTCGCCGCGCACGTGAGTGCCGACCGCGCCAACGACTTCGACCTGTCGCGCGCGCCGATGATGCGACTGTTCGCCGCGCAGTTCCCGCGCGGCGAATGGCGCGTGCTCTGGACGTTCCATCACGCGCTGCTCGACGGACGCTCGTTCGCGGTCGTGCTGCGCGAATGGTTCGCGATCTACGATGCCGCGCAACGCGGCGAGATCGCGGCGCTGCCGTCGCCGCGACCGTATCGCGACTACATCGACTGGCGCCGTTCCCTCGACCTCGCCGCGGCCGAAGTCTTCTGGCGCGAGCTCCTGAGCGGTTTCCGTGCGCCGACGCCGTTCGCGATCGACGCGCAGCAATCCGGTGACGAAGCGGGGGATGCGAGCGGAGAATCGTTCGGAGCGCGCCAGCGCCGGTTGTCGCCCGCACTTTCGCAGAGCCTGCGCGAAGGCGCCGCACGCGCCGAAGTCACGCTCAACACGATGCTGCAGGCCGCCTGGGCCGTGCTGCTGCACCGCTACAGCGGCGAATCCGACATCGTTTTCGGCGCGACGCGCGCCGGCCGCAGCACCGGCTTCGCCGATGCCGACGACATGGTCGGCCTCTTCATCAACACGCTGCCGATGCGCGTGCGGGTCGACGGCAACGCAGCGATCGCGCCGTGGCTGCGTTCGCTTCGCGCGCAGCAGATCGCGCTGCGACCGCACGAGCACACGCCGCTCGCAGCCGTGCAAGGCTGGAGCTCGGTCGCGCGCGGCACGCCGCTGTTCGAAAGCGCGCTCGTCTACGATCACGAGACGCTGGACGCGCGCATGCGCGCCCACGAATCCGGGCGCCGCTTCGATTACGTCGGTCAGACGAATTTCCCGCTGACGCTGATTGCGTACGGCGACGAAGAGATATTGCTGCGCATCGAATATTCGCGGCAGCGCTTCAGCGATGCCGGGATCGAGCGCATGCTCGAACATCTGACGATGCTGCTCGCCGGACTTGCCGAAGGCAATGTCGAACGCATCGGTGACCTCGTACTTCTCGGCGATTCTGAGCGCGCGCGCGTCATCGGCGGCGAAGCCGTCACGACGTTCGCACCGACGTACCGCACGCTGCACGAAGGTTTCGAAGCGCGCGCCGCGATGACGCCGTCGACCCTCGCGATCACGTTCGAAGGTCCGGACGGACGCGTCGATCTCACGTACGCCGAGCTGGACCGCCGCGCGAGTGCATTGGCGACGCACCTCTGCGCGCTCGGCGTGGGTGCGAACGTGCTGGTGGGCCTGCGCCACGAACGCGATGCCGACCTCGTCGTCGGTTTGCTCGGGATCCTCAAGGCCGGCGGCGCGTATCTGCCGCTCGACCCGGTCTATCCGACCGAGCGCATCGCGTTCATGCTCGAAGACGCCCAGGTCCGCGTGGTGGTCACCGAGCGCGCGCTCGCCGGTGCGCTCGCCGAGCTTCCGGTGACCTGCGTGTGCCTGGATGCGCCGTTGCCGGCGAGTCCGCCCGCGCCGCCCGTGCCGTCCTCGGGCGAGGATCTGGCCTACGTCATCTATACCTCGGGCTCGACCGGCCAGCCCAAGGGCGTGCGCATCTCGCACCGCAACGTGCTGCGCCTCTTTGCCGCGACCGAGGCCTGGTTCGGCTTTGGGCCGAGCGACGTCTGGACCCTCTTCCACTCCTATGCGTTCGACTTCTCGGTCTGGGAGATCTGGGGCGCGCTGCTCTACGGCGGCCGCGTCGTGGTCGTGCCGCAGGACCTCTCGCGCGATCCGGCCGCGTTCCGCGATCTTCTGGTGCGGGAGAAGGTCACGGTGCTGAACCAGACCCCGACCGCGTTCCGCCAGCTCGTCGATGCGGACCGCGCCCTCGCGCCGGCCCGCTATGCGCTGCGCTACGTCGTGTTCGGCGGCGAGGCCTTGGAGCTTTCGAGCCTCAAGCCCTGGTTCGACCGCTACGGCGAGGAGACGCCCCGGCTCATCAACATGTACGGGATCACCGAGACAACCGTGCACGTGACCTATCGGCCGATCGCGAAGGCCGATCTTGCCGAGGGCGCCGGCAGCGTGATCGGCGTGCCGATCCCGGACCTGCGCGTGTACCTTCTGGACGCGCACGGTCAGCCGGTGCCGATCGGCGTCGCGGGCGAGATGTACGTGGCCGGCGCCGGCGTCGCCTCGGGGTATCTCAACCGGCCCGCGCTCAGCGCCGAGCGCTTCGTGCCGGACCCGTTCGGCGGCGGGCGCATGTACCGCAGCGGGGACCTCGCGCGCCGGCTCGAGTCGGGCGAGCTCGAGTACCTCGGCCGCATCGACCAGCAGGTCAAGATCCGCGGCTTTCGCATCGAGCTCGGCGAGATCGAGGCCGCGATCGCGCAGCACCCGGCCATCCGCCAGGTCGCGGTGATCGACCGCGAGGACACGCCGGGCGAGAAGCGGCTCGTCGCCTATCTCGTCACCGAGGCCGCGCCGGCCGCGCTCACGGCCGAGCTGCGCGAGGCGCTGCGTCAGCGCCTGCCCGAGTACATGGTGCCGGCGCATTTCCTGATCCTCTCCACCCTGCCCCTCACCGCCAACGGCAAGCTCGATCGCAAGGCCCTGCCCAAACCGGACAGTGTGCGCGCCGAAACCGACAAACCTTACGTCGCACCACGCAACGCGACCGAAGCGGCGATCGCCGACGTCTGGAAATCCGTGCTGCGTGTCGATCGCGTCGGCATCGACGATCATTTCTTCGAGCTCGGCGGCGATTCGATTCTGAGCATTCAGGTCATTGCGCGCTGCCATCAGCGCGGCCTCCGCGTGACGCCGAAGGATCTGTTCAAGCACCCGACGGTTGCCGGGCTCGCGCGCATCGTCACTACTGCGATCGCGATCGACCCCGCAGAAGCCGAAACCGTTTCCGGCATCGTTCCGCTGACGCCGATCCAGAAATGGTTCTTCGAGCAGCGCTTCGAGCACGCGCATCACTGGAATCAGGCATTCCTGTTCGAGGTTCCGGCCGATTTCGACACGCGCGCGCTCGATCGCGCATTCCGCACCGTGCTGCGCCAACACGATGCGCTGCGTCTGCGCTACACGGAAGGCGCGGCCGGCTGGACGCAGCAATATGCCGACGCGGCATCGATCGAAGTCGAGCGCGTCGATCTAGCGAACGTCGCACGCAACGAACAAGCAAGCGCGATCACCGCACGCGCAACGCGCACGCAGGAACGACTCGATCTCGCCAGCGGGCCGCTGCTGCGCGCCGTGCATTTCACGCTCGGTGACCGCACGCGCGGACGCCTGCTGCTCGTCGTGCATCATCTGATCGTCGACGGCGTGTCCTGGCGAATTCTTCGCGAGGATCTCGAGTCCGCTTATCTCGCCGAGCGACGTGGCGCAGCGGCAATGCTTGCGCCGAAGACCGCGTCGATGCGGCGCTGGGCCGAGCAGAGCGACGCGTTCGCGCAATCGGACGAGGTTTCCGACGTGCTGCCTCACTGGCGCGCTACGCATGACGTGCCGCCGGCAGTCCTGCCCGCGGACGCTGTCCCGGGAACCCACGCGAAACTCGAGCAGGTCCGCGCAAGCCTTTCGGAAGCGGAAACGCGCGCACTGCTGCAGCAGCTGCCGAAGGCATTGCGCACGCAGATCAACGACGTGCTGGTCGGCGCGCTGGCCTGCGCGCTGAAGCGCCGCATCGGCAACGATCGATTCCGCATCGACCTCGAAGGACACGGCCGCGAACACATCGCCGATGGACTCGACGTCTCGCGCACGCTCGGATGGTTCACGACGCTGTTTCCGGTCGCGCTCGAGGTTCCCGCGGGCGCGGACGCGATCGCCTGCGTGCTCGCCGCGCGCGATCGCCTGCGCGCGACGCCGCACCGCGGCATGAGCTACGGATTGCTGCGCTATGCGTCGCGCGACGCGTCCGTGCGCGAGTCCCTGCGCGGCGCAGAGCCTGCGTCGATCCTGTTCAACTATCTCGGTCAGTTCGACGCCGTCGTTGCCGATTCGGAACTGTTCGCGTTCGCGCCGGAATCGACGGGTCCGTGGCGCAGCCCGCACGCGCATCGCACGCATGCGCTCGAAATCGTCGCGATCGTGCGCGACGACCGGCTCGAGATCGACTGGCACTACGACGCCGGCATGCATCGCCGGGAAACGATCGAACACGCGGCAGCCGACATGCTCGCCGCGCTGCGCGAAATCCTCGCAGCCGCTGCATCCGCGCCTGTTGCGCGCTTCACCCCGGCGGACTTCGCGGCAGCAAATCTCGATGGCGATGCGCTGAAGCAACTCCTCGCGCGCTATCCGAACGCGGAAGACATCTATCCGCTGACGCCGATGCAGCGATTGTTCTTCGCGATGGAGACGTCAGCATCGAATCTCGGTTTCGAGCAGTGGCAGTTCCGCATCGACGGGGCGATCGAGCCGCGCCTGCTGCGCCGGGCCATCGCGCATGCGATCGAACGGCACACGATCCTGCGCAGCGCATTCGTCGACCGCGGCGGCGCGGAGCCGCTGCAGGTGGTGACCGCGTCGGCGGAGTTTCCGTGGATCGAGGAAGACTGGCGCGGCGTTTCGGCCGCGGAACAAGGATCGCGTCTCAAGTCGGCGCTCGAGGCCGACGAGGCGAGACCGTTCGACCTCTGCGCGCCGCCCGCGATGCGCGTCGCGTTGCGGAGGCTCGGAGACACGAGCTGGCATCTGACCTGGAGCACGCACCATCTCTGCATCGACGGCTGGTCCTGGCCGATCGTGTTCCGCGACATATCTCGCGCTTACGCGGCGCTCGCGGCCGACCGGACGCCGCCGAGCGAGCCAGCGATCCCGTATCGCGCCTATGTCGAATGGCTCGCAGAGGCGCCCGGCGCCGAAGCATTCTGGCGGGAAACGCTCGCCCGCTTTGTTCCGACTCCGCTGCGACTCGGTCTCGCCGACACGCACACGGCGGCGGCGAACGCGTCGAGCCTGCCGTTCGAAGAAACAGCGCTCGCCATCGACGCGACGACGACGACGGCGCTGCGCCAGCTCGCGCGCCGCGAGCAGGTCACGCCGAACGTCGTCATGAACGCGGCATGGGCGCTGCTGCTGTCGCACTACGCGGGGCGCGGCGATGTCGTGTTCGGCGCGTCGTTCTCGGGGCGCCCGGGTGAGCTGCACGGGATCGAGTCGCTGGTTGGCCCATGCGTGAACAACCTGCCCGTTCGTGTCGACGTGACGCCCGGCGAGTCGCTCGCGTCATGGCTGGTGGCATTGCAGCAATCACAGTTTGCGCTCGCCGAGCACCAGTACGCGTCGCTCGAACAGATCCAGCAGTGGGCCGGGATTCCGTGGCGGCACCGGATGTTCGATAGTCTCCTGGTGTTCCAGAACTATCAGGTCGATGCCGACGCACGCCGGATCGGCGATGCCGAGCTCAAGCTGCTGGTCGCGCCCGAGGCCACGAACTACCCGCTGACCGTGGCGGTCTCGATGGCGGACGAGATGCGCATCCGGCTCATCCATCAGCCATCCTCGATCAGCGGCGCGGACGTACGCCGGTTCGCTCTCGATCTCGATGCGATTCTCCGTGCGATGGCAGTGGACGCCGCGACCGTCGACGACGTGCTCGCGCGCCTGCCGGCGACGATGCGCGGCCGCGCCGGCTCGTTCGCCGCCAACGCCGCTTCGCGCAGTACGAGTTACACGGCGCCGACCAACGAAGTCGAGCGCGTCATCAGCGCCATCTGGCAGCAGCTTTTCGGCGTCGAGCGCATTTCGCTCGACGACAACTTCTTCGAGCTCGGCGGTCATTCGCTGCTCCTGGTCCGCGCGCATGCGCAGCTCAAGGACAAGCTCGACGCAAACCTGCCGATCGTCGCGCTGCTGCAGTATCCGACCGTGCGCGCGCTGGCGCGGCATCTTGCCGGCGTTCGTGCGGGGACGTCATCGCCCGAAGCGGCAATGGATCGCGCGCGCAAGCAGCGCGAGGCTCTCGCGCGCCAGCGCAGCTTGACGGGGAAGCGCTAGCCGCATGGCCTACTCCGACGCCTACGATCCGCTCGAGGGCATCGCCGTCATCGGCATGGCCGGGCGTTTTCCGGATTCGCCGAGCGTCGACGCGCTATGGCGCAACCTGCTCGCGCGGCGCGAATGCATCGCGCGCTTCGCGCCCGAGGAGCTCGAGCCCGCGCATCGCGAGGACATGCTCGCGCGCGCGAACCCGAACTACGTGCGTGCGCGCGGCGTGCTCGCCGATGCCGACCAGTTCGACGAGAAATTCTTCGGCTTCACGCCGAAGGAAGCCGAAATCCTCGATCCGCAGCAGCGGTTGTTCCTCGAAGCGGCATGGGAGGCGATCGAGCACGCCGGCCACGACGCGCAGCGCTTCGCCGGACCGATCGGCGTATTCGCCGGCGCAACGACGAACAGCTACTACCTGCAGAACCTCCTCTCGCGGCGCGACGTCACCGATCCGCTCGGCCCATTGACCATTCTGATGGGCAACGCGAACGACTACGTCGCGACGCGCGTTGCGTACAAGTTCGATCTCAAGGGGCCCGCGCTCAACATCCAGAACGCGTGCTCGACCTCGCTCGTCGCGGTGTGCACCGCGGTACAGAGCCTGCAGACGTATCAGTGCGACATGGCGCTCGCCGGCGGCGTTTCGATCCAGCTGCCGCAGCGCCGCGGCTATCTGCACGAGGAAGGCTCGATCCTCGCGCCGGACGGACATTGCCGCGCGTTCGACCGCGATGCCGCCGGCACGGTGTTCAGCAACGGCCTCGGCATCGTCGTGCTGCGTCGGCTGCGCGATGCGATCGAGGACGGCGACACGATCTACGCGGTGATCAAGGGCGCTGCGCTCAACAACGACGGCATCGGCAAGGTCAGCTTCACCGCGCCAAGCGTCGATGGGCACGCCGGCGTGATCTCGATGGCGCAGATGCTCGGCGAATTCGTCGAGCAGTACGGCGTGCCGGTCGGCGCACACGACGGTGTCGGCGGAGCCGCGGATGCTCGGCGGCATCGACCCGGCGACGATCTCGTACATCGAAGCGCACGGCACCGGCACTGCGCTTGGCGATCCGATCGAGATCGCGGGCCTCACCCAGGCGTTCCGCGCCGGCGGCGCCGACCGGAACAACTTCTGCGCAATCGGCTCGATCAAGTCGAACATCGGCCACCTCGACGTCGCGGCCGGCGTGGCCGGCCTGATCAAGGCGACGCTCGCGCTGCACCACAAGATCCTGCCGGCCAGCATCAACTTCACCGCGCCGAATCCGAAGCTCGGCATCGAGTCGACGCCGTTCTTCGTCAATGCGACGCAGCGCGACTGGCCGGAAGGTCCGACGCCGCGCCGCGCGGGCGTCAGCTCGTTCGGCGTCGGCGGAACGAATGCGCATGTCGTGCTCGAGGAAGCGCCGACGCCGGAGCCGGCAACGCCTGCGTCGCGGCGTGAACAGCTGCTGCTGCTTTCCGCGCGCGATGCCGAAGGGCTCGATCGCGCGACGAAGAATCTCAAGGCGCATCTCGAGCAGGATGCGAGCGCCGATCTCGCCGACATTGCCTGGACGCTGCAGGTCGGCCGCCGGCGTTTCAACCACCGCCGCTCGATCGTGTGTCGCAGCCGCGAGGATGCGATCGCGTTGCTGACCCGCGCCGATCCGAAGCGCGTGCACGATCTCACCGGCGACGCGGAGCCGACGCGCGTCGCGTTCCTGTTCCCGGGCCAGGGCTCACAGTACGTCAACATGGGCCGCCGGCTTTACGAATCCGAGCCGCTGTTCCGCGAAACGATCGATGCCTGCGCCGAAGTGCTCAAGCCCGAGATCGGCATCGATCTGCGCGCCGTGCTCTATCCGCCCGACTCCGACAGCGCGGCCGCTCAGGCGAAGCTGACACAGACCGCGATCACGCAGCCGGCGCTGTTCGCGATCGAGTACGCGCTCGCGCAGCTCTGGATGTCCTGGGGCGTGAAGCCCGAGGCGATGATCGGCCACAGCATCGGCGAATACGTCGCCGCGTGCATCGGCGGCACGTTCGCGCGCGACGATGCGCTCCGGCTCGTCGCGCGCCGTGCGCGTCTGATGCAGGACATGCCGGCCGGCGCGATGCTCGCCGTGCGCGCATCGGCCGACAC
>DAISJF010000006.1:0-15563 GCA_036821625.1 Rhodanobacteraceae bacterium | reverse complement strand
CCGAACGGCGCGTAGATGCCGATCTGGCGGAACATGCCTTCCATGCCGAACGTGCGCGCCTCGTCGGCGACGATCGGCACGAGACGCGGGCCGACCTGCTTGTCGCGCAGCAAGAGGTTCATGCCGCGCACGAACGCCATCGTCGTCGAGATCTCGCGATCGCCAGTGGACTTGATGATCTGGTCGAACGCGGAAAGATCGGGCGCTTCGATCGACGCGCTCTTCGTGCGCCGCTGCGGCAGGAAACCGCCGAGCGCCTTGCGCCGCTCGAGCATGTACTGCACTTCCGGCGAATCCTTGCCGGGGTGGTAGTACGGTACGTCGTCGACTTTGTCGTCCGGAATCGGAATGCGGAAGCGGTCGCGGAACGCGCGCACGGCCTCGTTGTCGAGCTTCTTCTGCTGGTGCGTCGGATTCTGCGATTCGCCGGCCGCGCCCATGCCGTAGCCCTTGACGGTCTTGGCCAGGATCACGGTCGGCATGCCTTTCGTGTTCACGGCCGCGTGATAGGCCGCGTAGACCTTGTGCGGATCGTGACCGCCGCGATTGAGACGCCAGATGTCGTCGTCGGACAGGTTTGCGACCATCTCGCGCGTCTCCGGATACTTGCCGAAGAAATGCTCGCGCGTGTACGCGCCGCCGAACGCCTTGCAGTTCTGGTATTCGCCGTCGACGGTTTCCATCATCAGCTTGCGCAGGATGCCCTTGGTGTCGCGCGCGAGCAGCGGATCCCAGTAGCTGCCCCAGACCACTTTCAGCACGTTCCAGCCTGCGCCGCGGAACACGCCTTCGAGCTCCTGGATGATCTTGCCGTTGCCGCGCACCGGACCGTCGAGGCGCTGCAGATTGCAGTTCACGACGAAGATCAGGTTGTCGAGGCCTTCGCGACCGGCGAGCGAGATCGCGCCGAGACTTTCGGGCTCATCCGATTCGCCGTCGCCGATGAAGCACCAGACCTTGCGATCGCTCGGCGGGATCAGGCCGCGATGCTCGAGGTACTTCCAGAAGTGCGCCTGATAGATCGCCTGGATCGGGCCGAGCCCCATCGACACCGTCGGAACCTGCCAGTACTCGGGCATGAGCCACGGATGCGGATACGACGAAAGGCCGCGGCCATGGCCCGCGACTTCCATGCGGAAGAAATCGAGCTGCTGCTCGTCGATGCGCCCCTCCAGATACGAGCGCGCGTAGATGCCGGGGCTCGAATGACCCTGATGGAACACGAGATCGCCGGGATGCTCCGCGCTCGGCGCTCGCCAGAAGTGGTTGAAGCCGACGTCGTACAGCGTCGCGCTGGAAGCGAAACTCGCGATGTGCCCGCCGAGATCGCCGGGCCGCCGGTTCGCGCGCACGACCATCGCCATCGCGTTCCAGCGGATCAGGCAGCGGATGCGCCATTCCATCGCCGCGTCGCCGGGCATGCGCGCTTCCAGATGCGGCGGAATCGTGTTGACGTACTCGGTGGTCGGCTGGAACGGTAGGTAGCCGCCCGCGCGGCGCGTCTCGTCGACCATGCGCTCGAGCAGGTAGTGCGCGCGATCGGTGCCGTCGGCGTTGATGACGCCCTTGAGCGCGTCGGTCCATTCCGCGGTTTCCGTTGGATCGAGGTCCTGATCGAGGATGTCGGTGAGCTGGTTCATGAGGTCTCTCGAAGCGTCCCGGACGATCCGGATGCGGCGCAGGGCGGCCCCGGCGGTCCGACGCCGGGGCCGGCCATTTTAGTCGTCTCGCGGGTCGGGCGCGAGGCGAAGGCACCGCAGCCATCGCTCCGCCGGGAATTCAGATGTGGACGACGCGCGATTGGCTCAATGCAGCGTCGACATGCGCGAGCGGATCTGCTCGAGCTTGAGCGCGAGCCCATCGACCTTCGGCACGGAGTCGCCGATCTGGCCGAGCACTTCCTGAGCGCGCACGATATTGCCGCGCGCGATGAGCTGCAGCACGCGCAACGTGCGGCCATCGGGCGACTCGGGATTCTCGTCGAGCAGCTGCACGACGATCGGCACCGCCTCATCGAAGTAACCGTTCTCGATGAGCCAGAGCGCGTGCTCGGCGCGAAATTCCGGCGTCGCACGCATCTTCTTGTCGAGATCGGCCCATTTCTCGCGCAGGACCTTGAATGCGGCCTGCAGGCGCTCGTGGTCGCGGTTCATGCCGCGGCCCGCGCCCGAGTCGCCGGCGTCGACGTGGTATCGCGCCGTCGCTTCACCGACGAAGACGAACGGCGTGCGTGCCGCGCACTGGATGAAGAAATCCATGTCCTCGAGGATCTCGAAGCGCGGATCGAAATACGCACCCTCGTCGAGCAGCGAGCTTGCGAACATCGCGCAGCACGGGCGAAAGAAACCGGTGTCGAGCTGGCGCCACGGCTTGAAACGGCCGCCGTGGAGTCCGACTCGGCGGCCGGCGCCATCGATGTCCTCGCTGACCGAATGCGCGAGCCGCGCGCCCGGATTCGCGTCGAGCGCCGCGCGAAGACGCGAAACGTGCGCCGGAAGGAGCTCGTCGTCGTCGTCGAGAAAGTTGAACCAGTCGCCGCGCGCGGCTTCGAGCGCGACATTGGCGGCCTCCGGGCGCGCGAGCGGACGCGCCGAGCGCACCAGACGCAGCGGGAAATTGCCGCAGCGGTCCGCAAGCTCGCGATGCTGCGCCTCGCCCGCCGCGACGACCACGACCTCGATGCTCGGATAGTCCTGTGCGGCGATGGAATCGAGCGCGCGCTGCAGGGTCGGCCGGTCCATGCTGCGGACCAGCACGGACACCAGAGCGTGATCCGTCATCGCATCACTCACGCGGCAGCAGCTGTGCCTGCTCGCGAATCTGCGCTTCGACGCAGGCGAGCGCGGTCATGTTGAATACGCGCCGCACCGTCGCCGCGGAGGTCAGCACGTGCGCGGGTTTGGCCGAGCCCATCAGAATCGGGCCGAGCACGACGCCGTCGGTCATCGCGCGCGTGATGTTGAACGCGATGTTGGCCGCGTCCATGTTCGGGCACACGAAGAGATTCGCGGTGCCCTTGAGACGCGAATGCGGGAAAAGGCGCGTGCGCACTTCCTCGTTGAGCGCGGCGTCCGCGTGCATCTCGCCTTCGATTTCCACCTTCGGCAGACGATCGCGCAGGATCTCGACGACGCGGCGCATCTTGGCCGAGCTCGCGTCATCGTGGCTGCCGAAATTCGAATGCGAAAGGATGGCCACTTTCGGCGTGATGCCGAACAGCTTGAGGCGGATGATCGCCTGCTGCGCGGCCTCGGCGAGACGCTCGGCGTCGGGCTCGACCGCGACATGCGTGTCGACGAAGAACCAGACGCCCTTGTCGTTGAACACGGCCGTCATCGCCGAAAAGTGGCGCACGCCTTCGTCCATCGGCAGGATACCGCTGAGGTACGTGAGTTTCCTTTGATAGCGGCCGACCAGGCCGCAGATCAGGGCATCGGCTTCGCCTCGGCGCACCATCAGAGCCGCGATCACGGTCGCGCGCGAGCGCACGAGTGCCTTGGCGCTGTCGGGCGTAACGCCGCGACGCTCCATCAAATCGTGGTAGAGGGTCCAGTAATCGTTGAAGCGCGGATCGCTCTCGATGTTGCAGAGCTCGAAATCGACACCCGCTCTCAGGCGAAGGCTCAGCCGCTCGATGCGCTTTTCAATGACGCCGGGGCGGCCGATCAGGATGGGCCGGGCGATGCCTTCGTCGACGACGTTCTGCACCGCGCGCAGAACCGTCTCTTCCTCTCCTTCCGCGTAGACGACGCGCTTCGGATCGGTCTGCGCGCGCGCGAAGACCGGCTTCATGAGCAGCGTCGTGCGAAACACGAACGTGTTGAGCTTCTCGCAGTACACGCGCAGATCGTCGATCGGCCGCGTCGCGACGCCCGATTCCATCGCCGCGTGCGCGACCGCGGGCGCGAGCTGCACGAGAAGGCGCGGATCGAACGGCTGCGGAATCAGGTGATCGGGTCCGAAAGTCGGCATCTGGCCGCCGTACGCACGTGCCGCGACGTCGCTCCCTTCGCGCCGCGCGAGCTCGGCGATCGCGTGCACGCAGGCGATCTTCATCGGCTCGTTGATCGTCGTCGCGCCGACGTCGAGCGCGCCGCGGAAGATGTACGGAAAGCAGAGCGCGTTGTTGACCTGATTCGGGTAGTCCGAACGGCCGGTCGCGATGATGCAGTCGGGACGCACCGCCTTCGCTTCCTCGGGCAGGATCTCCGGGGTCGGATTCGCAAGCGCGAGGATGATCGGCCGCTCGCCCATGCGCTTGACCATCTCGGCCTTCAGCACACCGGCCGCGGAGAGACCCAGAAAAACGTCGGCGCCGTCGATGATCTCGGCAAGCTGGCGCGCCTTCGTGTCGCGCGCGTAGCGCGCCTTGTTCGCATCCATGTCCTCGGTGCGGCCCTCGTAGACAACGCCGAGGCGGTCCGCGACCCAGATGTTTTCGGTTTTCACGCCGAGGCTGACCAGCATGTCGAGACAGGCGATGCCCGCCGCGCCGGCGCCGGTCGACACGAGCTTGATCGATCCGATGTCCTTGCCGGCCACGCGCAGCGCATTCAGCACGGCCGCGCCGACGATGATCGCGGTGCCGTGCTGATCGTCGTGGAACACCGGAATCTTCATGCGCTGGCGCAGCTTCTTCTCGACCTCGAAGCACTCCGGCGCCTTGATGTCCTCGAGATTGATGCCGCCGAAGGTCGGCTCGAGGCTCGCGATGATGTCGACCAGCTTGTCGGTGTCGTGCTCGGCGATCTCGATGTCGAACACGTCGATGCCGGCAAACTTCTGGAACAGCATGCCCTTGCCTTCCATGACCGGCTTGGCGGCCAGCGGGCCGATGTTGCCGAGCCCGAGCACCGCAGTGCCGTTGGTGATCACGGCGACGAGATTGCCGCGTGTCGTCAGCGAAGCGACCTCGTGCGGATCGCGCACGATCTCCTCGCACGCGGCGGCGACGCCCGGTGAATACGCCAGCGAAAGCTCGCGCTGCGTGACGACGGGTTTGGTCGGCGTGACCTTGATCTTTCCGGCCGGCGCCTTGCGGTGGTATTCGAGCGCGGCCTTCTTGAGCTCTTCGATGGTCGACATGATTCGCCGCCGGCCGATGCGGCGCGGGTGTCCTTCAGGGCGGCTTGGACTATAGCATCGCGGGCGACAGCGCCGGAGACGCCGGCGTGTCGGGACGCGTCTGCACTCTGCACTTGCCTTCTCCCGCTTGCGCGAGACAAATCGGCAGGACTGCCGATTTGCCGGCAAAGCCGCCGAAGGCGAGGTGCAAGGAGGCACCGAGTGAAGGTGCGAGAGGCGGATGAGGGAAAGCCTCGGGACGGCGTTTCACGTACCGCCCTCACCCTGCCCTCTCCCGCGAGCGGGAGAGGGGAAGAGCAGTTTACGAAGACGTTGCGCCAAGAAAATCGAGCGCGGCCTGCAGCATCGCCGCGGCGCCCACCGGGAGCGCGCCTTCGTCGAGGAAGAATTTGGGCGAATGATTGCTCGGCGCGGTCTTCGGATCCTGTCCGGCCGGCGTGACGCCGACGAAGAAGTACACGCTCGGCGCGGGCACGGCGAGCGCGAGCTGCGGGAAATCCTCGGAAGCCATCCAGCGATCGGCCTCGCCGACATGATCGGCGCCGAGCGCCTTGACGAGACTCGCGCGCACGCGTGCCGTCAGCGCGGGATCATTGACGTTGACCGGATTGCTGCCGGGCGACGGGATTTCGGCCTCGATCGTCGCGCCGTTCGCGGCGGCGACGTGCTCGGCGATGTTGCGCAGGCTCTTGAGCGCCTGCTGGCGCATCGGTTCGTCGAATGCGCGCACGGTGCCGTAGAGCTCGACCCTGTCCGGCACGATGTTGAAGCGCTCGCCGCCGTCGAAGATGCCGAACGTCACGACCGCGGGATTCGAATTGATGTCGAGCTGGCGGCTCACGATCGTCTGCGCGCTGGTCACGATTTCCGCCGCGGTCACGATCGGATCGATGCCCTTCCACGGCGTCGCGCCGTGACTGCCGCGCCCGTGCACGACGATGTGGAACGTGTCCGAGCTCGCCATCTCGCCGCCGGCACGCACGGCGACGTTGCCGACCGGCAGGAACGGCACGACGTGCATGCCGAACACCGCGTCCGGTTTGAAGTTCTTGAACACGCCTTCGCTCACCATCAGGGGCGCACCGCCTTCCTCGCCGGGCGGCGCGCCTTCCTCGGCCGGCTGGAACACGAACATGACCTCGCCGGGAAGATCCTGGCGCATCTTCGACAGCGCTTCGGCGACGCCGAGCGCGATCGCGGTGTGCGCATCGTGTCCGCACGCGTGCATGACGCCGACCGCCTTGCCGAGATACTCGCCTTTCACTTTCGACGCGAACGGCAGATCGACTTCCTCGGTGACCGGCAGCGCGTCGATGTCGGCGCGGATCGCGAGCTTCGGTCCCGGCTTGCCGCCCTTGATCACGCCGGTGACGCCGGTGTGTGCGATACCGGTGCGCACCTCGTAGCCGAGCTTCCTGAGCTCGGCCGCGATGAACTTCGACGTTCGAAACTCGCGGTTGCTGAGCTCCGGATGTTGATGAAGGTCGCGTCGCCACGCCGTCATTTCGGGCGTGAGACTTTCGGCGATCTGCCGCGTCGATTCGGCGGCAGCGGCGGGAGCGGACAACGCGAGCAGCAGGCTGGCAACGAGCGTCGAAGAGCGCATCGGAAATTCCGGATGGGAGGGCGCATACAAACGCATCGAGCGGGATCGTGCAATAGCCCCCTGTCACGCACCTTTCGTTTTCGCCGCAAACGCGGACGAGGGCGACCTAGAGACCCAGCACGAGGTCCTCGGCTTCGACCCGATCCAGCCGGATCTGGTTCGCGAACAGCGAGAACGCCAGCATGCCCGCCAGCCCGCTCGCGTGCTGCACCCACGGCGGCAGAAAACGCGGTTGCGCGATATAGCCGTTGTCGAAGAACGGCTGCAGCGCCAGCACGTCGTGCAGCGCGAGCTTGCCCGCGAACAGATTGCGGCAGACCTCCAGGCGCCGGTGCTTGAGCGCCCAGCGGAAAAACGTGTGCACCGAAAGCAGCCCGTGCAGGTACACGGTGTCCTTCGTGAACGCCGCGCCGCCTCCGAGCGGCGCGCCGCGGAACACGCGCTGCGCGGAAGCGAAGCTGTCGGTCTCGCTCTGGCCCGCGTCGAGAAAGAAGCGGAACACCTCGATGAAATCGGCGCCGCCGAGCGCCATGTCGATGGCGATGATGCGCAGGCTGATGCGCTTCATGCGCTCGATGTCTATCGAGCCAGACATCAGCTCGGCGAACACGGCGAGGCCCTCCTGCGTGGCGGTGATGCGCGGCGACGAGCGCGCCAGGGACTTGAGGTGCGGCTGCTCGCGGCCGTTCAGCGCGGTCAGCGAGTGCACGAACGCTTCGTGCTCGATCAGCTGCTGGCGGTCGTAGCTCGAGAAATTCGTCGCCGAGCGAAGCCGGATCCGTGTCGCGCCGGCGGCGGCCTTCGCGATCAGGTCGGGATCGGTCTCGACATGCACGAGGCCCGCGCCGAAGAACGCGTCGAGCCGCTGCTGCAGGTCGACGCGCAGCTGATCGGCCGGGATCGATTCGGCCGTATCGCCGAGCACCGCGGCGCTGATGAACTCGTCGGCGATCGCGATGAAATGGCGGGCCGCGTCGACATTGGTGAGCTTCGCGCCCGGCACGAGATCGCTCGGGCGGCCGAACAGGCGCGCCGAATGCTCGGTCACGTCCGCCGTGCCGATCGCATCGAGCAGCTCGGTTGCGACGCGCCACGATTGCACGGTGCGGCGGATGTAGTCGCCGAGCGGATGCCCGGGCTCCGCCGCGATCGATATGCCGGTCAGCGCTTCGCGCGTCTCGGCAAAATCGAAGCGCGGATAGCTGATTTCGGGCAAACGCGCGGTGCCCGCCTTCCACGCCGCGACGAAATCCATCTCGATCGACGCCGGCCAGCTCACCGACTGCAGCAGCCGGATGCCGCGCGTCGCGGCGACCAGGCGCCGGTCGAGATCCGAATAGACGTCCAGATGATCGGCACCGGCCATGCGGGTCGCCGCGCGCTTTCGCAACTCCGCGAAGATAACAGACTGCGCATACGCAGTGGCGGCGCCGGCACGACCGCGTTGCCGGCTGCGCGCACGGGCGAGCACCGGCGTATCATCGATGTCCCCACGAAGCCGCGCCGGACGGCGAGGAAATTTCCGATGAGCGACGACGTCGAGATCGTGCGCAGCAAGGACGTCGAGGTCCGCTTCCACGGCCATCGCTGCATTCATTCGCGCAACTGCGTGCTCGGTCGGCCGGACGTGTTCGTGCCGAACGTCGAGGGCGAGTGGATCCATCCGGAAGCGGCGACGGCCGAGGAAGTCGCCGAGCTCGCGCACAACTGTCCGTCGGGCGCGATCCAGTACGTGCGCCTCGACGGCGGCAGGCAGGAATCGCCGCCCACCGTCAACCAGGTGCGTGTGCTCGAGAACGGACCGTATTTCTTCCACGCCGATCTCGTCATCGAAGGCCACACCGATGTCGGCTACCGTCGCGTGCTGTGTCGCTGCGGCGCGTCGAAGACCAAACCCTTCTGCGACGCGAGCCATCACGAATCGGGCTTCAGGGCGACCGGCGAGGCGAATCACGGCGAGATGGCGACGCTCACCGCGCGCAACGGTCCACTGAAGATCACGCCGACGAAGAACGGCTCGCTGAAGGTCGAGGGTCCGCTCGAGATCGTTTCCGGCACCGGCACGACGCTGGCGAAGACGACGAAGACGTTTCTCTGCCGCTGCGGGCATTCGTCGAACAAGCCGTTCTGCGACGGGACGCATGCGAAGATCGGGTTTGTTTCGGACTGATTTCCGTCACGAGTGCGGACGCCGTTCGTCGTCCCGGCGAAGGGCCGGAATTCAGCGCCTTTGACTACTTGAAACATCCTTGCGAAGAGCGCCCTCACCCTGCCCTCTCCCGCGGGCGGGAGAGGGGACCGCGGCGGCGTCAGCGCTTGCCGTACTTCTCGTTGAGCCGCCGCGTCAGCGCCTTGGTCAGCACGCGCGCCTCGCTCTTGCGCCGCATCTGCGCTTCGAGCGAATCGGCGGCGGCAGTGAGCTCGTCGCGCAGTTTTTCGTAGTTGTGCCAGCGTTCCGGTGCGAGACGGCCGTCCTCGAGCGCCGCGCGTACCGCGCATCCCGGTTCGCTGCGGTGCGTGCAATCGCCGAAACGGCACTCCTGCGCGAGCGCGTCGATGTCGGCAAACTGTCCGTGCTCGAGATCTTCCTCGCCGGTCAGCTTGAGCTCGCGCATGCCCGGCGTGTCGATCAGGCAGCCGCCGGACGGCAGCGCGATCAAGGCACGGTGCGTGGTCGTATGCCGGCCGCGACTATCGTGCTCGCGAACGGCCGCCGTCGCCTGGCGCGATTCGCCGAGCAGCGTGTTGGTCAGCGTCGACTTGCCGACGCCGGATGATCCGACCAGCACGGCCGTGTCGCCCGGACCGAGATATTTGAGCAGCGGAGCGATGCTCGCCGACGACTTCGCATTGATCGCGATGACCTCGACGTGGTCCGGCAGACGCGCCTGCAGCGCGGCGGCCGCAGCGGCGGCGTCCTCGGCACGATCCGCCTTGGTCAACACGATGACCGGCTTCGCGCCGCTGCCCTCGACGACGACGAGATAGCGCTCGATACGCGCGGGATTCAGATCGCCGTCGAGGCCGTTGAGCACGAACACGGTGTCGATGTTGGCGGCGATGACCTGGCGCTGATGGCGTTCGCCTGCCGCCGCGCGCGACAGCACGGTGCGCCGCGGCAGCACCTCTTCGATCAGCGGCGGCGATCCCGCCGCGACCCGCACGAAGTCGCCGACCGCCGGCCGCTCCGCGGGATCGAGGCCGCGTCTCAGAAACCGCGGCGCCGGCTGCGCGTTGAATGCCGCGCGCCCGTCGTGCAGCTCGTAGCCCGCGCGGTGCTGCGCGATCACGCGCGCGATCGACGCATCGGGCCGCGCACCGTCCGGCATCGACCCGGCACGCCAGCCGATCCGGGCGAGGCGCTCGACATCCGCATCCGACTGCATCGGCCGATTCTAGCGGCGATCCGCCCGGTCCGTCGGAGCAACGATCGGCGCTGCAACACCAGGCACTGCGACAATCGCCACCGGAAAGTCCGCGCGCCGCTGCAAGCACGCCCGCGCGCTGCTAGCATCGCGGCGAATGCAGGTCGGCACCGCACCATGGCTCTCGTCCGAATCCTGTTCCTCGCGTTGGCCGCCGCGATGAGCTCAGCGATGACGCCGGTTCGCGCAACAGAGCGCTTTCTGGCGCTCGGCGATTCCTACACGATCGGTGAGGGCGTTCCCGCCGAGGCCCGCTGGCCGGTGCTGCTCGCGCACCGCCTGCGCGACGCCGGCATCGGGATCGAAGATCCGAAGATCGTCGCGACAACCGGCTGGACCACCGACGAGCTTTCCGCGGCGATGGACGCGACCGCGTTCTCGCCGCCGTACGCGCTGGTCACGCTGCTGATCGGCGTCAACAACCAGTATCGCGCGCGAAGTCTCGCAAACTATCGCGCGGAATTCTCGCAGCTGTTGTCACGCGCGATCGCGCTGGCCGGAGAGCGCACGTCGCGCGTCGTCGTCGTGTCGATTCCCGACTGGGGCGTGACCGGCTTCGCGCGCGCACAACATCGCGATCCGCGACGCGTCGCGATCGAGATCGACGCGTTCAATGCCACGGCGCGCGCGATCGCGCGCGATCGCGGCGTGGCATTCGTGGACGTGACGACGCTGTCGCGCGCGGCCGGCGATGCCGACGACATGCTCGTTGCCGATCGCCTGCACCCGTCCGCCGCGCAATACCGGCGCTGGACCGATCCGATATTTGCTGCAGCGCGGCAGGCGCTCGCGACGAAAGCCCGCTGAAACGCAACGCGGCGCCGCATCTTTGCCTGCATTGTGAATTTGCGACGCCTCGCGTGATCGACCGCACGCGCTTAACGCGATCCGAACAACAATACCGTTTTCGTTTGCTAGGGTGCCGCGGTCGTCGACGCGCGGGGCTGATCGACGACGCCTAAAAATTTCTCCACCCCAAGGGATTTGCATCGTATGGCCTCCATGCGAACGGCTTCTGCGTTCCGTTTTTCCGTTCTTGCGCTGCTGTTTGCATGCCTGTCGCAGCCGGCCGTTTCGAGCCCGCTGCTGCCGCCCGATCGCCCGATTGCGGATCGTCCCGAATTGATGCCGATCGTGGCCTCGACGCGCGTCGACGTGCCGAGCGCCGAAGCCGGGCTCGGTGTCGGCGCGGCCGACGTGCCGATGCACGCGTCGATCTCGCCGCGTCGCACACTCGCCGATTTCGCGCTCAAGCTGCGCAACATCGCGTACGTGCGCGGCGGCCGCGAGCTCACGACCGGTTTCGACTGCAGCGGTTTCGTGCAGTACGTGTTCCAGCAGTCGCTGGCCACGGAGCTGCCCGGCAACTCGATCAGCCAGTTCGAGGCCGGCAGCAAGGTCGCCCGCGACGCGCTCAAGATGGGCGATCTCGTGTTCTTCCGCACGCACGGCCGTCGCGTCTCGCACGTCGGCATCTATCTCGACAACGGCCTCTTTATCCATGCACCGTCGCGCGGCAAGCGCGTGCGCATCGATCACCTCGACGGCGCGTACTGGGCGAAACGCTTCGCCGGCGCTCGACGACCCGACGCGCTGACCTGACGCCGTTCCGCCGCGACGACGCCTTCGATGCCGGAGGCGCGTGCTCGCGTTCGCCGCTTGCGTTCCGCCCCTTTGAATCGGCGCCGGCATCTCCACTTCATGCCGATCCACTGCGGAGGTCATCGTCATGAAGAGCCCGCTCGGCCACTCGGGCCTCGCGATCGCACCGCTTGCGCTCGGCGGCAACGTGTTCGGCTGGAGCGCGGATGAGCGCACGTCGTTCGACGTGCTGGATGCGTTCGTCGGCGAGGGCCTGCAATTCATCGATACGGCCGACACCTACTCCGCCTGGGTGCCGGGCAATCGCGGCGGCGAATCGGAAACGATCATCGGTCGCTGGCTCAAGCGCAGCGGCAAGCGCGATCAGGTCGTCATCGCGACGAAGGTCGCGAAATGGTCGCAGCGCAAAGGTCTCTCGCCGGCGAACATCGCCGCGGCCGCCGACGATTCGCTGCAGCGTCTGGGCATCGATCGCATCGATGTCTATTTCGCGCACGAAGATGACCGGTCGGTACCGCTCGAGGACACGCTCGGCGCGTTCGCGCGGCTGATCGAAGCCGGCAAGGTGCGCACGATCGGCGCATCGAACTATTCCGGCGCGCGGCTTGCCGAGGCCCTCGCGGTCAGCGCGAAGCACGGCTTGCCGCGCTACGAGGTCGTCGAGCCCGAATACAACCTCGTCGCGCGCAAAACCTACGAGACCGATATCGAGCCGGTCGTGCGGCGCGAGAGCCTCGGCGTGGTCTGCTACTACGCGCTGGCGAGCGGTTTCCTGACCGGCAAGTACCGCAGCGAGGCCGATCTCGGCAAGAGCGCGGCGCGCGGCGGCGCCGTGAAGAAGTATCTCGATCCGCGTGGGCGGCGCGTGCTCGCGGCGCTCGACGAAGTCGCCGCCGCGCATCGCGCGACGCCGGCGCAGGTTGCGCTGGCGTGGCTGATCGCGAAACCGACGGTCTCGGCGCCGATCGCGAGCGCGACGAGCGCCGCGCAGGTGCACGACATCGCGGCGTCGACGCGGCTTACGCTTTCGGCTGACGAGATGGCGCGGCTCGACTCGGCCAGTCGCGACTGAGTCGACCGATTTCGTCCAGGAAGCGGAACACGTCGCGCAGCCTCTCGCGGCTGCGCGAGGACAACTCCGCGACTCGATGGCGACGGATCCGGAAAAGAAGGGGAAATCGCCGCGCTTGTCGCACGAGTGTCACGGCCGTCATCGCCCTGCAATCCCGCCGCAACTGAAATGCGATTCCCCTCTCCTGTTTGCGGGAGAGGGTCGGGTAAGGCCAAGCGAGTTCACCCTGCGCATTCCCCTTCTCCCGCTCGCGGGAGAGGGGCGGGTGAGGCCGAGCGGGTTCACCCTGCGCATTCCCCCTCTCCCGCTTGCGGGAGACGGTCGGGGTGAGGCAAGCCGGTTCAGCGCTTCGACGAGCGCCCGAACCGCTTCACTCCGCCCCGCCCTCACCCGGCCCTTCAGGGCCGGCCTCTCCCGCAAGCGGGAGAGGCGATGCTCGCTATCACAGCGATGAGAGCGGCAGCAATTGCGCGTCATCTCCCTCCGTCGCGAGCTTGGAAACACGCGACCCCGGCTCCAACTATCGTCCATCGGATCGGACTCGCCCAACTCCCTCGGCGCGCGGAGTATGATGCGCGCCCTCGAAACGCCGGACCTCGCCATGACGCTCGCTCCCGCCACGCGCGCCCGCATCGAAAGCCTGCTCGATGCGCACCGCGTAGTGCTCTTCATGAAAGGCACGCGCGAGGCGCCGCAGTGCGGCTTTTCGGCGGCCACGACCGATCGCCTCAACGCGCTGCTCGACGACTACGCGACCGTCAACGTGCTCGCCGACGAGGAAATCCGCCAGGGCATCAAGGAATACGGCAACTGGCCGACGATTCCGCAACTCTATGTCGACCGCGAGCTGGTCGGCGGCGCCGATATTGTGCAGTCGATGTTCGACTCGGGCGAGTTGCACCGCGTGCTCGGCGTACCCGAGCCGGATCGCACGCCGCCTTCGATCACGGTTTCGGATGCCGCCGTCGCGGCCATCAAACAGGCGCTCTCCGATGCCGACGGCATGAAGCTGTTCCTCGTCGTCGACAGTCGCTTCCAGCCGCAGTTCCAGTTGCGCGAGCCGAACGGCCACGAGATCTCGGTCGTCTCGAACGGGCTCGAAATCTGCTTCGATGTCGCGAGCGCGCAACGCGCACGCGGCGCGAGCATCGACTGGACCCGGACGCCGCACGGCGAAGGGCTCGCGATCCATTTGCCGCAGGCGCCGGCCGCCGTGAAATCGATCGGCGTGCGCGAGCTCAAGCAACGCATGGACGCCGGCGACATTACCGTGATCGACGTGCGCCCGCCGCAGGATCGCGCGCTGGCGCCGTTCGCGCGCGCACACGTGCTCGATGCGCAGTCACACGCGGAGCTCGCGGCGCTGCCGAAGGAAACCGCGCTGGCGTTCCTCTGTCATCACGGCAACTCGAGCCGCGGCGCGGCCGAGCACTTCCGCGAGCATGGATTCCGCGACGTCTACAACGTCGAAGGCGGGATCGACGCGTGGTCGCAGGAAATCGATTCGCGCGTGCCGCGTTACTGATTCGAAAACTCGAATCGCCGCTCGCCTCGCTACGGACCGCCGTCGGCCGTCGATATGCCCTGCCGCGGACACATCAGCCCGCTCGGGCTCGTCGGGACGAATTTCGCGTTCGCCTCGTCGATTCGCCACGCCGTCTCGGCGGGCATCGACGTTTTGTCGCCCGCAGGCGCGGGCGCGCTCGAGGCCGCGCCGGGATTCTTGAGAATCGCGAATAGCTGATACGAGGTCGGCGATCCATCCGCTTCGCAGGTTCCGAGGAACGCCGGCGCGCTTCTCGAATGATCGGCGCGCACGACCGCGCGAATGACATCGCCGCGCACGAGCAGGTGGTAAGAGCCGCCGCAAACGGTCCAGGCCTCGTAGGTCAGCGAATCGGAAATGTCATCGCTGCCTTCGTGCCTGAGGCCGAGGTCGGCGTGCTTCTTTTCGGTCACGGCGACCGGTCCGTTGTCGAGATGCTTGCCGACGAGCGCGTTGGCGACGAGACCGCCGCATTTCACGTCGTCGAACACATCGCGCGCGCCGGCATCGCTGATCGCGAGCGCGATCGAAAGAGCGATGACGACCTTTGCAGGGAGCCAGCGCATTTCCGATGAAATCAACCGAGCGTACATGCGGCACCACCCGTCTTCTCGAGGAAACCTGGTCCTGGTATACGAGATATTAGCCCGTTCCGGACACCGCGCAACGCACGGTCAATCGCCTTCCAGATCCTCCTCGAAGCGCAAGTGCTTCACGCTGCGCCCATGCCTGCGCACGAGCTTCAACGCCTCGATGCCGATCCTGATATGCGCCTCGACGAAAGTCGAGGTGATCATGCGATCGCTGAGCTCGGTCTTGACGCCTTCCGGAATCATCGGCTGATCCGACACCAGCAACAGCGCGCCGGTTGGAATGTGATTGGCGAATCCCGCCGCGAAGATCGTCGCGGTCTCCATGTCGATCGCCATGCAGCGTGTCTTGCGCAGGTATTCCTTGAAGGCAAGATCGTGCTCCCAGACGCGCCGATTCGTCGTGTAGACCGTGCCGGTCCAGTAGTCGTGGCCGAGATCGCGGATCATCGTGGACACCGCGCGCTGGAGCTGGAAAGCCGGCAGCGCCGGCACTTCCGGCAGCAGGTAATCGTTCGACGTGCCTTCGCCGCGGATCGCCGCGATCGGCAGCACGAGATCGCCGAGACGGTTCTTCTTCTTGAGCCCGCCGCATTTGCCGAGGAACAGCGCGGCCTTCGGCGCGAGCGCGGACAGG
>DAISJF010000005.1:0-16103 GCA_036821625.1 Rhodanobacteraceae bacterium | reverse complement strand
GTTTTTTTTGCGCGCGCGAAACCGTGATCCGCCCCGGATGCAGCGCGCCGTCGCTCACGCTAGGCTAGCTCCCGGGGACGCCGGCGAAGGGGAGCCGCATGGCACGCACACCGCTCGTGGATCTTCTGCGCCGCGCCGCTGCGCTCGCCGCGCATTCGCGCCGCACCGGCCAGCCGCTCGACGAAGTCATCGCGGCAGAGCGCGAAGCGCGCGTCGACCGCGCTCGACGGCGATTCCTGCGCGAATCCGCCGGCGCCTCCGCGGCGCTGATGCTCGCCGCGTGCACGCCGATGCCACGCACGCGCGACGACGACGCGGTCGTCATCGTCGGCGCTGGCGTCGCCGGCCTCACGTGTGCGTATCGCCTGCGCCAGGCCGGGCTGCGCGTGCGCGTCTACGAAGCGCAGGGCCGCGTCGGTGGCCGCATGTTCAGCCTGCGCAACCATTTCGCCGACGCGCAGGTCTGCGAGCTCGGCGGCGAGCTGATCGACACGGGCCACACGCGCATCCGCGCACTCGCGGGCGAGCTCGGGCTCGCGCTCGACGATCTTTCCGCCGATCCGACCACGGCGGCCGGCGACATCTGGTTCTGCAACGGACGCCGCTACGGCGAAGCGGAAATCCTGCACGCGTTCGCGCCGCTCGCGGCCGCGATCGCGCGCGACGCCGGCACGCTGCCCGATGAGCAGATCACGTACGCGGCGCCCGGCGGCGCCGAAGCGCTCGACGGCGAACCGCTCTCGGCCTGGCTCGACCGCAACGGCGCTTCGGGCTGGCTGCGCACGCTGATCGAAGTCGCGTACACGACCGAGATGGGCCTCGAATGCAACGAGCAGTCCGCGCTCAATTTCCTGACGTTCATCGATCCCGGCCTCGAGCAGTTCCGCATCTTCGGCGAGAGCGACGAGCGCTATCACGTGCGCGGCGGCAACGATCAGATTCCGCAGCGGCTCGGCGCCGCGCTCGGCGCGTCGCTCGAGACCGGCTGCGTGCTCGAAGCGCTGCGCGAGGACGCCTCCGGCGCGTACACGCTGAGCTTCCAGCGCGGCGCCGGCGCATTCGAGACGCGTGCGCGGCGCGTCGTGCTCGCGATGCCGTTCACGACGCTGCGCCGCGTGCGCATCGACGTCGAGCTTCCGCCCGCGAAGCGTCGCGCGATCGCCGAGCTTCGTTACGGCACCAACGCGAAGCTGATGATCGGCTTCGACGAACGCATCTGGTGGACGCGCCACCATCTCGGCGGCGCGACGTACAGCGATCTCGCACCGCAGACGACCTGGGAAACGAGCCGCATGCAACCCGGCGCTGCCGGCATTCTGACGAACTTCGTCGGCGGACGGCACGGCATCGAGATCGGCGAGGGCACGCCGAGAGCGCAGGCCGACGCCGCCGTGTCCGCGCTCGCAGCGATCTATCCGGACCTCGCGTCCGCGCGCGGGAACGCGCGCGAAGCGCGCTTCCACTGGCCGAGCCATCCGTGGACGCTCGGCAGCTACGCGTGCTTCACGCCGGGCCAGTGGACCACGATCCGCGGCGCGATCGGCGAGCGCGTCGGCCAGCTCCACTTCGCCGGCGAGCACTGCGCGTTCGACAATCAGGGTTTCATGGAAGGCGGTGTCGAAACCGGCGAATGGGCGGCTGCCGCGATTCTCGGCGCGCGTCCCGTTGCCATGGTCCGTCAGGCAAGAGCCCCATCCCGCAGACAGGCGAGGGCTTGAGCATGGAAACGTCGTTCGGCGTTTTCGCTCCAGGGGCAACGGTCGGGACGACAGGTCTGGCCGCGATCCTGCGATCCAGAGACTAACCGGAACGCGCGACGCCGGCGATGCGGCGAAGCTCGGCGATGACCTCGGGCTCCAGCGTCTCGGCAGACTGCCGGATGGACAGCACGCTCTCGGCCGCGACGCGCGCTTCGCCGGCGCGGTTCGCACGCGCCAGCGCGCGCGCCTTGAGCGCGAGGATGTCGACGCGCAGGCCACCCTGCGGAAACAGCGCGGCGTATTTCGGCTCGATGTCGAGCACCTCGCCGAGCGCCTCGTCGTCGCGATCGAGCTCATGCAGCGCGAGCGCGCGCCAGAAGCGCGTGCTGAGCTGCGCCTGGATCATGCCGCCCTTGACCTGACGGTAGATGGCCAGCGTGCGATCCGCCGTGGCGACGGCTTGCTCGTAACGGTGTTGCGTTGCCTCGACCACGACGCGCGCATCGAGGATGTACGCGTAGCCGGCGCTGCCGTCGCCGCTCAGCGCGATCTGGCGCCGCTCCGCCTCGCCGATGTCGCGCTCGGCGTCGGAAAAGCGCTTCTCCATCGAGTACGCCCGCGCGCGCAGCGCGAGCAGGCGCGCACACGCCTGATCCTTGTCCTTTCGCGTGTGTGTCTGGCAGGTGTCGATGCCCTGCGTGAACCAGCTCACCGCATCGGCATAGTTGTGCTGCGCGAAGCGCAGCTTTCCCATCGCGGCGACGGAGTAGAGCACGCGGTGGTCATCCTCCGGGAGCACCTCGCGGTGCATCTTGAGCGAGCGCACGACGTAGGGCTCGGCCTCGTCCGCGCGTCCCTGCGCGATCAGGAACGTACCGAATGACTCCAGGTTCCATGCGGTCGTCGTGTTCGACTTGTCGAAGAACCGGTCGGCCAGCGCGATCGCCTGCTGGTAGGCCGTTTCCGCCTGCGCGATGTCGCCAACCGCCTCGGCGCTCAGGGCCATGCCGCGATAGAGCTCGATGATGTCGCGGTTCGGCGGATCGCCCTGTTCGTGCCAGATTTCCAGCGCGGCCCTGGCGCGCGCATTGCCCTCGGCGAACCGCAACGTGTCGATCAGGTTGCCGGCTTCGTCGATCGAGGCGAGCATCGTCATCTCGGACGAAACGCCATACGTGGCTTCGGCGAGCTCGCGCGCCTGCCGCAGTTGCGCCAGGCCCTCGTCTTCATGGCCGAGCGTCGTGAACGCATCGCCGAGGTACATCAGGCACTTGATCGCCGCTTCGTCGTGGCGAGCGAGCAGGCGGTCGTGCAACGGCTTCAGCAACGCTACGATCTCTTCGGGCTGAGCGTTCTCGATCAGGATGCTGGCGCGCGTCTCGAGGACGTCCCATCCCTGCGCATCGTCGTCGGCGAGCGTGGTCGGCGCGATGGCGTCGCGCTGATCGAGCAGACTGATCGCGAGATCGTAGGACTCGACGCTGGCGGCGACCTTGGCCAGCGTCAGCAGCAGATCCGCGCGCGATGCATCCGGCAGCGAGGTGCGCGTCCGCAGCAGCGTCGTTGCGCTCTTGATGATGTCGTCGACGCTCGGGCGCGTGTCCTTCGGCACGCTCGTCTCCGCCGACGTGAACACGGAAACGAGGAAATCGCGCACCGCATTCGCGCGTTCGGCTTCCTGCCGCGCGACTCTTGCCTGCCACAGGACGATGCCGAGCGTCGCGAACGCGGCGAAGACCAGCCCCAGCGTGATCGCGACACCGCCCTTGTGGCGCTTGACGAACTTGCTCGCGCGATACCAGCCCGACGGCTGGTGCGCGGCGACCGGACGCCCGTCGAGCAGACGCTCGATGTCCTCGGCGAGCGCGCCGGCCGACGCGTAGCGGCGTGCCGGATCGTCCTCGATCGCCTTCAGCACGATGTTGTCGAGATCGCCGCGCACCTGCCGTCGCGTCACGTTCGGCGATGCCGGCAGCACGCCCGGCTCCGCGGTCGCGCCGATCCGGCTCGACGGCGTGCGCCCGCCGCCCTTTCCGGTCGGACGCTCGCCGGTGACGAGCTCGCCGAGCAGGATGCCGAGCGCGTAGACGTCCGTCGCGGTTGTGATGAGGCCGCCGCCGCGCTGCTCGGGCGCCGCGTACGCGGGCGTGAACGCGGGCAGCCGCGTTTGCGTCTCGTCGTCCGCGTCGAGCAGCTTGGCGATGCCGAAGTCGAGCAGCTTGACGTCGCCTTCGGCCGTCACGAGGACGTTTGTCGGTTTCAGGTCGCGATGCACGATCAGCGCACGGTGCGCGGCCTCGACCGCGCGGCAGCAGCGCAGGAACAGCGTCAGCCGCGCACGCAGATCGAGGCGCTGCCTGCGCACGTAGTCGGTGATCGGCACGCCGTCCACGGCCTCGAGCGCGATGTAGGCGAGGCCGGTCTCGGTCACGCCGCCTTCGATCAGATGCGCGATGTTCGGATGCCGCAGCTGCGCCAGCGCAAGGCGTTCGCGCCGGAACTGCCGCTTCGCGTCCGGCGAATACCAGCCGCGCCGCAGCACCTTCAGTGCGACGATCTGGCGCACGCCGTCGATCGTGCGCTCGGCGCGGAACACGGTCGAGGATCCGCCCTCGCCGAGCACTTCGGTCAACTGGAACGCGCCGACGCGCGTGCCGGGACCGATGCCCGGGACGTCGTCGTCACCGAGCGCGCGATCCAGATCCTCGGCACTCGCGCTCGGCAGCACACCGCCCGGCCGGCTGCGCGCTTCGAGCATGCGCAGCAGGCGCGCGCGATCCTGCGGATCGACGCCCTGCGCCGTCAGGAAATCCGCGCGCGCCTCCGGCGCCAGGTCGACGACGGCCTCGTAGAGCTCGCGCAGGGAGTGGGTTCTAGCGGACACGCTCGGTCCCGACGACTGAAGCTTAGGGGCTAACGCGGTCTGGCAGCCGTTTGTGCCATCAGCCGAGGTCGGTCTTGAGGAACGCGTGCGCGAACTCGAAATCGCGGTCCGCCGTGCGCTTGGAGATGCCCAGCGCCTCGGCGGCTTCCTCCGAGGTAAGACCGGCGAAATAGCGCAGCTCGACGACGCGGGCCGAGCGCTGGTCGACTTTCTCGAGGCGTTCGAGCGCCGAGTCGAGCGCGATGGCCTGCTCGGCGTCGTCGAGCACGAGGCGCTCGTTGCTGCCGGTCAGCGTGACGCGCACCCAGTCGCCGCCGGCGCGGCGAGCAAGATGATCGCGCGCGCGGTCGCTGAGCAGGTGGCGCATCGCGCGCGCGGCGTAGGTGAAGAACTGCGAAGGATGCTCGAACTTGAGATCGCCCTGGCGGCTCATGCGCAGGTAGAGATCGTGGACGACGGAAGTGGTCTCGAGCGTCACCGAGCGCTGGTTCGGCCGGATGCGGTGCCGCGCCATCGTCTTCAACCGATCGTAGACCGCGCCGAACAGCGCCTGCGCTGTCTGCGGCGTGTCCGTCGCCGGTAACGTCCCGTCTGCGCGAGTCTGCGCCATCGTCCGCCCTCGCGCCGAGTGTACGCCGCCATCGGCGTGTTGGGTGTCGAGCGCGTGCCGGATCCGGCCGCAAGGGCGCCGGGCCGAGCGACGAGTGTTCGCAAATTCAGCGCACGCCCAGTCGCTTGTGCAGCGCGGCCGCTTGTGCCCGCCACGGATGATCGTCCGGGAGCTCGCCGAACGCCGACTCGGCCGCCGCGAGCTCGCTGCCGGCCTGCGCGGGCTGACTCCCGGCCAGCGTCTCGGCGAGGACGAGATGAAGCTCGCCGATGGCGTAGTGCGTTGCCGGCAACTCGCGGTTCGCGCGATCGATCGTGTTGGTGAGCAGCGTGATAGCGTCCGCCGTATCGCCTTGCGTCACCTCGAACCGCGCCAGCGCAGCGACCAGCGGCAATGTCAGCGGATCGACGTGATCGCCCGGCAACGCCGCGACCGCCTCTTTCCAGGTCGCGCCGGCGGCCGCTTCGTCGCCGAGCGCGGCCTGGGCCAGACCGAGCGCGTAGCGCGCCTCGGGCTCGCTGCGCGCGCGGAACTGCGCGAGGTTTTCCGGATGCGCCAGGATCGCCGAGGCGACCCGCATCAGGTTCGGCGCCGTCGACGCATCGCGCACGACACCGACGCGCGCGTCCTGCAGGTCGAGCGTGATCGTGCGCGCGTGATCGGGGCCGACCACTTTCGTCGCCGTCCGGCGCGCCTCGTCGAGCAGCGCGACGGCGCCGCGCGTGTCGCCAAGCGCCTCGTGCACCGGCGCGAGATTGCCGAGCACGAACGTCTGACCGAGCGACTCGTCGAGGCCGCCGTCACGATTGCGCGTGCGCGCCTCGTCGAGCGTGTCGCGCGCGGCGTGCAGGCGGCCGAGCGTGAGCTGAAGACTGCCGAGATTGTTGAGCCCGTTGACGACGTCGGGACTGCCCGGCGGATACAGCTCGCGCTCGATCGACACGGCACGCTCGGTCATCGTCGCGGCCTCGGCATAGTGACGCTGCATGTTGAGCGCGGCGCCGAGATTCTTCGTGTAGTGCGCGGTCTTGACGTGGTGATCGCCGAACTTTGCCTGCGCGCCTTCGGCGGCCTTGCGCAACAGGTCGATGCCTTGCTCGGGACGGCCGGAGCGAAGATAAGCGTTGCCGAGCGCGTCGTAGCTCTCGAGGATATCCGGATCGTCGGCGGGAAGCTGCTTGCGCCGGATCGCAAGCGCCGCTTCGTAATCCGCGATCGCCTTGTCGTGCGCGCCGGTCTGGCTTTCGGCGAGCGCGCGCCGGTCCAGCGTGACGGCGAGCGCGAGCCCGTTCGGATTGGCTTTCTGCTGCAGCGGAATCGCCTGCTCGAAGAGCGCGATCGCCTCGTTGAACCGGTTGCTGGACAGATCGACTTCGCCGCGCTCGCTGATCGCCGCGCCGAGCAGCGCCGGATCTTCCGGCTTGACGCGCCGCGCCGCTGCGACCGCTTCGTCGAGCAGCGGCTGGCCTTTGTCCGGCAAAGCCAGGTGATCGTAGACGCGGCCGAGCGCGGTCAGCAAATCGCTTTGCACGGCCGGCGTCGAACCAAGATCCCCGGCCGCGTGCCGTGCACCGCGCTCGAGCAGCTCGGCCGTGCCCGGCATTTCGCCGCGCGGCCGCGACGGAATTTCCGCGTCGAATATGCCGACCAGCAGGTCGCGCACCGCTTCCGCGCGGTTCGCCTGGTCCCGCGCCGCGCGCGCCTGATGCCTCGCCACCTGAGCCTGCCAGACCGCGACGCCGAGCGCCGCCAGGATCGCGAGCACGAATGCCGCCGTCGTGGCAACGCCGCCCCGATGGCGCGAAACGAACTTGCGCGCGCGATACCACGACGACGGCGGATGCGCGTTCACGGGCTGGCCGTCGAGGTGACGCTCGATATCGTCGGCCAGCGCGCCCGCCGATGCGTAGCGGCGCTCCGGTTCCGACTCGGTCGCTTTCAGCACGATATTGTCGATGTCGCCGCGCAGCAGCCGACGCGTGCTTCTCGGCGGAGCCGGCAGCACGGCCGGATCGGTGTCCTCGCCGATCGTCGACGACGGCGTGCGCGTGTCGCCGTGCTCGCGGCGGCGCCCGGTAACGAGCTCGCCGAGCAGCACGCCGAGCGCGTAGACATCGGTCGCGGTCGTGACCGGACCGCGCGTGAACTGCTCGGGTGCGGCATAGGCCGGCGTCATCGCGGGATGCTGCGTGTAGGTCGCGTCGGCGTCCGCGGCGCCGTCCGCGTCGAGCAGCTTGGCGATGCCGAAGTCGAGCAGCTTGACCTCGCCGTCGCGCGTGACCAGCACGTTCGACGGTTTCAGGTCGCGGTGCACGATCAGCGCGCGGTGCGCGGCCTCGACGGCGCGGCACACGTCGATGAAAAGCAGCAGGCGCTCGCGCAGATTGAGATGCCGGTTGCGCGCGAAGGACGTGATCGATTCGCCGTCGATCAGCTCGAGCGCGATGTAGGCGGCGCCCGCGTCGGTCACGCCGCCTTCGATCAGGCGCGCGATGCCGGGATGGCGCAGCTGCGCGAGCGCGACGCGTTCGCTGCGGAAGCGCCGCTGCTCCTCGGCCGAATAGAGGCCGCGGCGCAGAAGCTTGAGCGCGACGGCCTGGCGCACGCCGGCCTGCTCGCGCTCGGCGCGGAACACGATCGACGAGCCGCCTTCGCCTAGCTTGTCCAGGAGCGTGAACGGACCGACGCGAAACCCGGGCGGCGGCAGCGTCACATCCGCCTCGGCGGCGTTGACCTCGCCGAGCAGCGCGTCGAACGGCTGATCGAGCACGCGCGCACCGCCGTCCTCGTCGGCGGCGAGCAGCCGCTCGACGGCCGCGCGCTGCGCGGCGTCGCGGCATTCGGCGCGCAGAAAGTGCGCGCGCTGGTCCGGGGCCAGCGCGAGCGCGGCTTCGAAGATCTCGCGCAGCGTGTGCGGATCGGTCATCGCGAAACCCTCGACGCGCAGACCCGGCCGCGCGTGGGCGGAAGCCTCGGCATACCTTACCCCAGACGGACGCGCGGAAAAGCCCGCGCGAGGGGCCCCCGCCGCGATCGATGCCGCACCGGGTAGTAGCCGCGATCCGAGTCGTCGACGGGGGCTAGCCGCAAAACGCCGGATCGCGCCCGATTGCGACATCGCGGCAGCGTTTCGGCGGCGCCGCAAAAAACGGACGCGGGCATCGGTGACCGCGATGGCCCGTCGATGCCCGCGCCCGGGGCGCTGAAACGCGTCTATTCGCCCCCTTCCGACGCGATCTGGAACAGTTTCGACAGCGCGATGCTGCCGTGCTGCGACGGGTCCTGCCAATCGGTCGCGGCCGGGTCGCCGGGGTTGAGGTTCGACGCCGTGTCGTCGGGCGGGAACAGCACCAGCGTCTGCAGGAACTCGAGAATCTTGCGCTGGCTGTCGTCGCCGAGCGATGCGAACGTCGCCTTCGCGGCCTCGGCTTCGCCGCCGTGGCGCAGGATCACTTCCTCGAGCGTGACGCTGCGGCCGTCGTGGCCGTACGGCGACTTCGTGCCGACGCCCCAGAGCGGCGCGGTCATGAATTCGGTGTGCAGCGTTCCGTCGTAGTTGCGCTCGTAGAACGCCGCGCCGAGATCGTGGCGTTTGAAGTCGGTGAAGATGTTGTCGACGATGAACGGGTTCGCCTTCGGCGCGAGCTTCGGATAGGCGCCGCCGTCGTCGACAGCGCGGTAGAGCGTCGTTGCGGTCGCATAGAGATGGTTGAACAGGCCGCGCTCGCCGTCGTACGCGGTGTCGACGTCGGCGACCCGGCGGTCGCGCTCGACGCGGAAGCTCTGCACGTGGCAGGCCGTGCATCCGCTCGCCTGCATCAACGCGAGGCCTTCCTGCGTGCGTTCCGTGGTCTTGCCGATGGCGGGCCGGAAATAGTTGAGCAGATAAATTTCGACGTAGTCGAGCAGCGCCGGATCGAGCTCGTCGGCGACGCCGTCGTGGTCGGCGTCATCGGCCGCATCGCAGGTGGGCGGACGCTTGATCGTGTCCAGCATCGGATCGAACACCATGCCGCCCGGGCTCACCGTGCGCACCGGATCGAGCGGGTCGCTTGCCTGGCAGAGCACCGGATCGGGCGATTGCAGGCCCATCTCGTCGTTGAACGCGCCGACCGCGAACGCGCGCACCGAGTACTCGCGGCCGTCGGCGAAGAACGGCCGCACGCGCAGGTCCGCGTTCACGCCGTCCACGTGCGAGGTATCGAACGAGCCGTCCGCGTGCGCGGTGATCGAGCCGAACGCGATGCGCTTCGACGCCAGCGGCACCGTGACATCGGCGTGCGCCTCCTCGGCTTTGTGCGCCGCATAGGCGCGGATCGCGCGCAGATCCGAAGTCATTTCGTCCGCAATCATCTCGCGCAGGCCGATGCCGAACAGATGCGGCGCGTTGCGGCTGTCCGGTCGCGTCGCGACGTCGCCGCCGAAGCCGGCAGATCCGCGCGGACGCCCGTGGCAGGACGCGCAGCTGTCGCTGAGGCCCGCGCCGAGCGCGGGATTGGTCATGATGTCGCCGCTCGAGTCCGCGCTGACTCGCGGGCCCTGTCCCTGATCGAGCGTGAACTTGCGCTGGAATACCTCGCGACCGCGGCGGACCGCGCGCAGAGGATCGCGTGCGATCACGTACAGCGAGGACCATGGCGTCGATGCGTCGCCGCGCCCGGCGCCGATCTCGTCGGTCAGCGACTTGCCGATTGCGCCGCCCGGCACGTTCGGCGTCGCTTGCGTGATGTCGATGAGTTGCGCCTGCGCGACGAGCGGCAGCAGGCAGGACAGTGCTCCCAAGCAGCGCGCAAGTCCGGCGCGCACGGTCGTGGTGGGTTCCCTCATGGCATCCCTCGCTACCCGGCCCCTGTCCTAGAGGAACGCGCTATCGAGGCGGACCGCGACATCGCAAAATGTAAAGTTGAATGGTTCCCGGGACATCGCGCCCGGGCGGTCGGGGCAATCCGTTCAGGGAGCGGCGGCGAAGCGCTGCAGCGGCTCGGCGAGCGCGACCAGCCGATGCGGCGGATACGGCAGCGCCGAGAGCGCGACGAGCCCGGCTTGGCTCCACGCGCGCGCATCGTCTTTCCTGCCGAGCGCGAGCGCGGCATTGGCCTGCAGCAGCGGCACCTCGACGACGAGCACGCGGTCCGCCTGGGCAGACCCCTGCAACGCGGCGCTCGCGCGTGCGAGCAGCTCAAGCGCGCGCGCCGGATCGTGCTGCTGCAACAGGGCCGTCGCGCGCAGGATTTCCGCGCGGCCGGCCCAGTACGGGCCCGGCGGTTCCATCTTGACCAGCAGCGCATCGATGTGGTCGAGCGCGGGCAACGCACCGGCCGCATCGCCGCGGTCGAGGCGCTCGCGTGCGAGTTTTTCCCAGGTCGCCGCTTCCTCGTCGGGCACCGGCTCGCTCGCGGCCTGCAGCGATGCGATCGCGTGATTGATCTCCGCCTCGCCGTGGGCAATGTCGCCGGAGCGCGCCAGCACGACGCCGTAGTTCGCGCGCGTCACCGCGGTCTCGAAATGCTCGGGACCGAACTTCGCGACGGTGTGCTCGAGCGATTCGCGCAGCGGCTCGACCGCGCCGGCGTAGTCCTCGAGCGCCGCGTGCAGCATGCCGATCGAATTGAGGTCGTTGGCGGGTTCCGGATGCGAATCGTCGCCGTAGATCACGCGATCGGTGCGCAGCGATTCGGTCGCCGTCGCGAGCGCAGCCGGGAAATCGCGCCGGTTCAGCTGCACCATGGTCAGCGCATTGAGATGCTCGGCATGGCGCCAGTGATCGGGCGGCAGCACGGCCGCGTCGATGTCGAGCGCGGCGCGGATGTGCCGTTCGGCATCGTCGAGCCGGCCGGCGCGGCGGTACGCGCGCGAGAGGTCGGCGTGCGCTTCGGCGACCGAGACGTGCGTTGCGCCGAAGCGGCGCTCGCGCATCGCGAGCAGCTCCTCCCACGCGCGCGTCGCGCCGGGCACGTCGTCCGCGGAAAGACGCACGTTGCCGTATTCGGACAGAGCGCTCTCGAGCGCATCGTCGTCGCGGAGACTCCGCGCGAGGCGAAGACCCTGGTCCGCATCGGCCAGCGCGCGCTTGAGCTCGTGCTCCTTGCTTGCGAGCAGCGCGGAATCGAACCAGAGCTCGGCACGGAGCTTTGCGTCGCCGGCGGACGCATGCGCGAGCAGACGGTCGATCAGCGTGCGCGCCGATGCGTAGTCGGCGGCGAGGATCATCGCGACCGCGAGCGGGTGCCCGGCTTCGAGCGTCACCGGCGCGTCGTCGCCGAAGTCTTGCACGGCGTGGTCGTAGTTCCATTGCAGCACCTCGCGCGCCGGCGCGATGCGCCCCTGCGCGCTCAGCACCGCGCCGAGCTCGGCGACGAGATCGGCGCGCACCTCGGGGTCCATCCGGGTGTCGCCGCGCGCCTTGACGATCGCCTGCTCGACAACCTCGGTGATGCTCGGCGGCCCCGAGCGCGGCGTGCTCGGCTCGGCTTCGGAGAACGCCGAGATCATGAAGCTGCGCATCGCATCGGCGCGCCGCGCGGCGTGGCGCGCGATGTTGCCCTGCCACAGCGCGAGCCCGAGCGAGGCAAGGATGCCGAGCGCGAACATCGCCGTGGCCACGACGCCGCCGCGATGGCGCGCGACGAATTTCCGCGCGCGATACCAGGTCGACGGCGGATGCGCCAGGACCGGCCGCCGGTCGAGCAACCGCTGAATGTCGTCGGCGAGCGCGCCGGCCGAGACGTAGCGGCGCTCGGGCTCGGCGGCGATCGCCTTCAGCACGACGTTGTCGAGATCGCCGCGCAGCTGCCGACGCGTGACGGCCGGCGCGGCCGGCAGAACGCCGGGCTCCGTGTCCGCGGAGATGTGACCGGACGGCGTGCGGCCGGAGCCGTCGTTGAGCCGTTGCCCGGTGACCAGCTCGCCGAGCAGCACGCCGAGCGCATACACATCGGTTGCGGTCGTGATCGGCGCGCCGCCGACGCGCTGCTCGGGTGCGGCATACGCCGGCGTGAACGCGGGCACGTGCGTTTGCGTTTCGTCGTCCGCGTCGAGCAGCTTGGCGATGCCGAAGTCGAGCAGCTTGACCTCGCCGTCGGCGGTGACGAGCACGTTCGAAGGCTTCAGATCGCGATGCACGATCAGCGCGCGGTGCGCGGCCTCGACCGCACGGCAGATCTGCAGGAACAGCTCGAGCCGCGTGCGCAGATCGAGCCGCAGGGTGCGCGCATAGTCGGTGATCGGCACGCCGTCGACGAGATCGAGCGCGATGTAGGCCTGGCCGGTCTCGGTGACGCCGCCTTCGATCAGGCGCGCGATGCCGGGGTGGCGCAGCTGCGCCAACGCGAGCCGCTCGCGGCGGAACTGACGCTGCGCGTCGGCCGAATGGAGACCGCGGCGCAGAAGCTTCAGTGCGACCATCTGGCGCACGCCGTCGACCGTGCGCGCGGCGCGGAAAACCGTCGACGAGCCGCCTTCGCCGAGCACGTCGATCAGCTCGAACGGACCGATGCGCGTGCCCGCCGGCAGATGCGAGGCCGAATCCGCATCGCCGATCGCGCGCGCGACCGCGTCGACGCTGCGCTCCAGCACGATATCGTCGTCGGCATCCGCGGCGACCATGCGTTCGATGCGCGCGCGCAGCTCCGCATCCGGGCAACGCGCGTCGAGGAACGCAGCGCGCTCGCCGGCCGGCAGCGCCAGCGTCTGCTCGAACAGCTCGCGCAGCGTCTTCGTGGTCATGGACCCGCCATCATGCAGCCGCCCGCGGAGGCCGGTGGACGGAGGAACGCCGGACGAGGCGGATTTGCGACAAAACGGCGCCGCGCAATGCTCAACCGATCTCGGTCTTGAGGAATGCGCGGGCGAAGCGCCAGTCGCGATCGACGGTGCGGCGCGTCACGTCGAGCGCTTCGGCGATCTGCTCGGGCGTGAGCCCGGCGAAATAACGCAGCTCGACCACGCGCGCGGCGCGCGCGTCGGACTGTTCGAGCCGCTTGAGCGCCTCGTCGAGCGCGAGCGCCTGCTCGGCGCTGTCGATCGCGAGACGGTCGTCGGTGCCGGTCAGAGTCACGCGCATCCACGCGCCGCCGGCGCGCAGGCGCAGGCGGTCGCGTGCGCGGTCGGCCAGCAGATGGCGCATCGCGCGCGCGGCGTAGGCGAAGAACTGCACGGGCTTGGCGAACATGAGCTCGCGCTGCGTGGAGACGCGCAGGTAAAGCTCGTGCACGAGCGCGGTCGTGTCGAGCGTCGATCCGCCGCGGTTGCGCGCGAGATGGCTGCCGGCCATCGCCTTCAGCCGGTCGTAGACCGCGGTGAAGAGCGCGTCGGCGCTTTGCGGGTCGCCGGCCGTCTGCGTCGTGGCGTTCGATGGAGCTTGCGTCATCGCCGAAACCCCCGCCGACAGTGTACGCCAGACCCATGGCCGGCATGGCCGCGTCGGCTGGTGGCGACCACTCAGCTGCTGCGAGAATCACGCCCCATGCGAGGCCATCTCCCGCGCGCGATCGCCGGTTTCCTGGATGAGCGTCTGGCGCGGCTCGAATCGGCCTGCCGCGACGCCAACGTGCCGTTCTACGACGATGCCGGCGTCGACGACCATCTGCAGCGCGTGCTGCTGGCCAGCGACTTCGCCTACGAGAGCTTCCTGCGCGATCCGACCCTGCTCGCTCCGGATCTCCTGCGCCTGATGAGCGATCCGCGCCACGCCGACGCGCGTGCCGGCGTGTTCGCGACGACGTTCAGCGATGCCGAGCTCATGGTCGAGCTCAGGCGCTTTCGCTTGCGCGAGGCGCTGCGGCTGATCTGGCGGGATCTCAACGAGCTCGATTCGATCGAGACGACGCTGGCCGGCGCTTCGGTGCTCGCCGAAACCTGCATCGAGGCGGCGCTGGCCGGCGCCGAGCGACGCGTCGCCGCACGCCACGGCGTGATCCGCGACGCCGCGGGCGGCGTGCAGCGCATGGTCGTGTTCGGCCTCGGCAAGCTCGGCGGCGGCGAGCTCAATTTCTCGTCCGACATCGATCTCGTGCTCGCGTTCGCCGACGCCGGCATGAGCGACGGCGCGCGCTCGCTCGATGCCGAGGCGTACTACGCGCGGGTCGGCCAGGCGTTCGTCGCGCTGCTCGCCGAGCGCAACGCCGACGGTTACGTCTATCGCGTCGACCTGCGCCTGCGTCCATTCGGCAATTCCGGGCGCACCGCGCTCTCGTTCGCGGCGATGGAGCAGTACTACCAGCGCGAGGGCCGCGACTGGGAACGCTACGCCTGGATCAAGGCGCGCGCCGTCGGCGGCGACCGCCACGCGGGTGCGCGCCTGCTCCAGACGCTGCGCCCGTTCGTGTTCCGCCGCTATCTCGACTACACCGCGTTCGCCGGCCTGCGCGAAATGAAAGCGCTGATCGACGCCGAGGTCGCGCGCAAGGATCTCGCCGACGATCTCAAGCTCGGGCCCGGCGGCATCCGCGAGATCGAATTCATCGTGCAGCTCGTGCAGCTGATCCGCGGCGGACGCGAGCCGGCCTTGCGCGCGCGCGGTTTGTTGCCGGCACTCGCGGCCTGCGAGCAGCTCGGCTTCATTCCGGCCGGACGCGCGGTCAAGCTGCGCGCAGCCTATCGGTTCCTGCGCCGTCTCGAGAACCGCGTGCAGATGTTCGGCGATCAGCAGACGCACGCGATCCCGGAAGACGCCGACGTTCGCCGGCGCGTCGCGCTCGCGCTCGGCGCGCACGACTGGGACGCGCTGGCCGGCGAGCTCGCACAGCATCGCGCCGCCGTCAGCGAGGAATTCGCGTCGCTGATGGCCACCGACGCGCGCGCGCAGATGCCGCGCGAGGAATCGGCCTGGACCCGGCTCTGGCGTGCGATCGTCAACGACGGCGTCGATCGCGATGCACTCGCGGCGGCCGGGTTCGTGCCGCCCGACGAAGTGGCCGGCGAGCTCGAGTCGCTGCTCGGCTCGAGCGCGCTGCGCAACATGTCGGCTCGCTCGCGCGAGCGGCTCGATCGCGTGCTGCCGGCGCTGTTCGCATCCGCCGCAGCGAGTCCGCAGCCGGTGCGCTGCATCGTGCGCATGCTGCGGCTCGTGCAGACCGTCGCGCGGCGTTCCGTGTATCTCGTCCTGCTCGACGAGCAACCGGCGGCGTTGAAGCGGCTCAGCGCCGTGCTGTCGTCGAGTGCGTTCCTCGCCGAACGCGTGATCGCGCATCCGCTGCTGCTGGACGATCTCTTCGACGATCGCGTCGAGAGCGAGCCGCCGGACCGCGACGCGGTCGCGGCCGAGCTCGCGCGGCGTCTCGCAACTCTCGACGGCACGGATCCCGAGGCCGAGATCGAGCTGATCCAGGAGGCGCGCCAGTCGGCGCTGTTCCGCATCGGCCTCGCGTTTCTCGGCAGACGGATCGATGCGGTCAGCGCGGCGCGCGCCCTGGCCGGCATCGCCGAAGTCGTGCTGACGGCCGTGCTGCGCATCGCCGAGCGCGATCTCGTCGCCACACACGGCCGGCTCACCGGCACTTCCGCCGAAACGGCCGGATTCGCCGTGATTGCCTACGGCAGCTTCGGCGGCGCGGAGCTCGGCTTCGGCTCGGATCTCGACCTCGTGTTCCTCTACGACGGCGCGCTGGCGCAGCGCGAATCCGGCGGCGCGCGGCCGCTCGACGGCGCGCGCTACTACACGCGTCTCGCGCAGCGCGTCGTGCATCTGCTCGACGTGCAGACGCGCGCCGGCAAGCTCTATGAAGTCGACGTGCGCCTGCGGCCGGACGGTGGCAAGGGCCTGCTCGTGCTCGGCATCGACGCCTACGAGGCGTACCTGCGCGAGCGCGCGTGGACCTGGGAGCTGCAGGCGCTGGTGCGCGCGCGTGAAGTGGCCGGCGACGCGGCGCTCGGCACGCGCTTCGCGCGCGTGCGCTCCGCGCTTTTGTCC
>DAISJF010000004.1:0-16376 GCA_036821625.1 Rhodanobacteraceae bacterium | reverse complement strand
TATTACGGCAACGCGCTCGACGTTCTCGCCGAGCTGCTCGCGCGCGAGCTCCGGAACGTCCCGCCGGGCGTCGGGCTCTTCGAGCCGGACACGATCCTGATACCGCAGCCGTCGATGCGGCGCTGGCTGCAGAAAACTCTCGCCGAAAAGTACGGCATCGCGGCCAACCTGCGTTTTCTCGCGCCGGGCGAGTTCGTCGGCGAGCTTCTGAAAGCGAATGTGCCCGAGGCGGACGATGCGCGCACGATCGATCCGTCGCGGCTCGTCTGGCGGCTCTATGCGGCATTGCAGGACCCGGCGACGCGCGCGCATCCGGCGATCGCTCCCGCTCTCGAACGCTATCTCGGCGGCGCGCACGCCGAGCTCAACGCGTGGGCGCTCGCGAGCGCGCTCTCGGACGTGTTCACAAAGTACCAGGCCTGGCGCCGCGACTGGCTGCTGGCCTGGGACCGCGGCGAGGAACCGGAGGACTGGCAGGCCGAGCTCTGGCGCCGCGCGACGCGCGGTCTCGCCCATCGCGCGGCGGCGATCGACCTCTTTCTTGCGCGACACGGCGGAGTCGACGCGCCGAAGCCGCGCGGGCTTCCGGCGCGCGTGTTCGCGTTCGCGTGTCTCAACGTGTCGCCCGACGTGCTTCGCATGATGACCGCCGCGGCGCGCGGCGCAACCCTGCATTTCTATCTGCCGACGCCGACGCGCAAGTACTGGGGCGACCTGCGCACCCGTCGCGAGCGTCTCGTCGAGCCTGCGGACCCGCTCGACGACGTCGAAAATCCTCTGCTCGTCGCCTGGGGAGCCGCGGGACGCGATTTCATCGCGACGCTGTTCGCGTACGAATCGGTGACGCCGGTCGAAATCGAGTTGTACACGGAACCCGCCACACCGCATGGTCTCCTGCAGCACCTCCAGCTCGACCTGCTCGAGCATCGCCCGCCGAGCGGCGACAAGTTTCCCATCGCTGCGATCGAGCGCGACCGGACGCTGCAGATCCACGCCTGCCATACGCGCATGCGCGAGGTCGAGGTACTGCACGATCAGCTGCGCGCGCTGTTCGAGGAAGACTCGAAGCTGGAACCGCGCGACATCGCCGTGATGGCGCCCGACATCAATCTCTACGCGCCGTTCATCGCGGCCGTGTTCGGCGGCGCGCAAGGCTCGCCGCGTTTCATCCCGTACACGGTCGCCGACGAAAGCGCGCTCATCGCAGCGCCGGTTGCCGATCTCGTGCTGCGCATCCTCGATCTCGGTCAATCGCGCCTGACCAGCAACGACGTGCTCGATCTGATCGCGCTGCCGCCGCTGATGCGGCGCTTCGACCTCGACACCGAATCGATCGACCGCCTGCGCGACTGGATCAAGGCGGCCGGCGCACGCTGGGGACTCGACGCGGCGCATCGCGCTCGGCTCGGCGCGCCGGCCGACGATGCGTTCACCTGGCGCTTCGCGCTCGATCGGCTTCTGCTCGGCCACGCGGCCGGCGACGATACGGATGTCGCCGGCGTCGCACCGTGGCCGCATCTTGAAGGCACCGCGCTCGATGCGCTCGATGCGCTGATCGAGCTGCTCGCGCTGATCGAGAACGCAGCCATCGACGTTGCCGTGCCGCGCGCCGCGAGCGACTGGCAGATTCTGCTGACCGAGCTCCTCGCCGCGCTGCTGCCGGCGAATGCCGGCGATGCGAGTGAGCAGCGCGCGCGCGATCGCGTGCTCGCCGAGATCGACGCCTTCGGCCGCGCCGCCGAGGACGCAGGCCTTCGCGACGCGCTGCCGGCCGAAGTCGTGCGCGCGCACTTCGCAGCGCGCTTTGCCGAAGCCGATGCGCGGCAGCCGTTCCTCGCCGGCGGCGTCACGTTCTGCCGCATGGTGCCGATGCGCCTGATTCCTTTCCGCGCGATCTGCCTGCTCGGGCTGAACGATCGCGACTACCCGCGCCACGAGTCCTCGCCCGCATTGAACCGGCTTTCCGCAGCGCTCGACCGGCCCGGCGCGCGCCGCCGCGGCGACCGCTCGGTGCGCGACGACGATCGGTTTCTGTTCCTGCAGCTGCTCACCGCGGCGGACCGCGTGCTGTACCTGAGCTACATCGGCCGCGACGCGCTCGACGATTCGGCGTGCGAGCCGTCCGTGGTCGTGTCCGAGCTGCTCGACGTCGCGGCCGCGTATTTCGACGACCCCGTCGAAGCGCGCAAGCAACTCGTCGTCCGCCACCCGTTGCAACCGTTCGGCCGTCAAGCCGATTCGGACGCGCGGCGTGTCCGCTTCGATCCGGTTTGGGCGCCGGCGCTGGCGACGACGCCGGCGGCCAACACGCTGCCCGCGTTCGTCGGCGCGCCGCTGCCTCCGGAAACCGACGCAACGCCGGCAACGACGATCGACTATGCCGCGCTGCGACGTTTTCTGATCGATCCGCCGCGCATGTTCCTCGCCGAGCGGCTCGCCGTGCGTCTGGACGAGGACGAAGCGCACCTCGCCGAGAACGAGCCGTTCGTCGCGGCCGATGCGCTCGAGCGTTTCAACATCCAGCAACGCGTGTACGACGCGCTGCTCGCCGACGCGGACATCGACGAAAGCGCGCTGTGCCGCCGGCTGCAGGCCGAAGCCGAGCTTCCGCCCGGCGCGGCAGGCATGCAGCGGCTGCGCGAGATCGCGCGGCTGGCGCGGCCGATCGCAGTCGCCGTGCGCGAGGCGCGTCGCGGCGTGGCCTCTGCGCTGCCGTTCGAGCTTGCGCTCGGCGACGTGCGACTGACCGGCTCGCTCGACGACGTCGACGAAGCGCACGCGATCCGCGCGAGGGTCGGCAAGCAGGGCGCGCGCAACATCGTGCGCTGGCACCTCGACGCGCTCGTGCTGGCCGCGCTCGGCGATCCGCGGCCGGTGCTGACGTTCGCGACGTTCGAGCCCGGCGACATCGGGCCGCGTGCACTCGCGATCCATCCGCGCGACGCCGCACGCGACACGCTGCGCTGGCTGATCGGCGTGATGCAGGCCGGACTTGCCAAGCCGCTGCCGTTCCGGCCGGCGGCGGCCTGGGAGTGGCTCGAGCACTACGACGGCAGCAACGCCGGCGCGGCCGACGAGGCCGCGGCGAAGCAGTGGGCGAACCGCAGCGGCGGCGGCGAGGGCCGGGATGCGGCGACGCTGCTCGCGCTGCGCGGCGCCATGCCGTTCGTGGACGAGACCGCGACCGGCGCGTTCCACGAGTGGACGCAGTCGCTGTTCACGGCGCTTCGCCTGGCGCGCGTACCCGGGAGCGTGACGTGACCGCGACGCCGCTCGAATGGCCGCTCGAAGGCACGCATCGCATCGAAGCGAGCGCCGGCACGGGCAAGACCTTCGCGCTGGCGCTGCTGCACACGCGGCTCGTCGTCGAACGCGAGCTTTCGGTGCGAAAGATTCTCGCCGTCACCTACACGATCGCCGCGACGCAGGAGCTCCGCGAACGACTGCGCACGCAGCTCCTCCGCGCCGCCTCGCTCGCGACGCTCGATGCCGCCGAGCTTCGCACGCACGGCGAAAGCGATGACGGGTCGGTCGCGATCACCGCGGCCGTCCTCGAACGACGGCTTCGCGTCGAGCCGGCGCGTTCGCTCGCGGCGCGGCTCCGCCGTGCGATCGGCGAGATCGATCTCGCCCCGATCCATACGATCCACGCGTTCTGCCAGCGCGTGCTCGCCGACCACGCGCTGGCCAGCGGCGAGCCGCTCGTCGCGACCGAGTTCGTCAACAGCGAGCGCGCGCTGCACACCGAGATCGCCTACGACGTCTGGCGACGCTACACGCGCGATCCGATTATCGCGGCCCGGCTCGAATCGCTGTGGAAATCGCCCGAGCAGCTCGCGCGCGATCTGCGCCAGCTGCTCGTTGTCGGCGAGCTGCTCCCGGCGCGCGTGCCATCGGACGCCGTGGCGCTGGCATCGCTCGAAGCCGCGATCGAAAAGACGGCCGTCGCGCTCCGCGAAACGTGGCTTCGCGACGGCGCGGCCGCGCGACGCCTGATCGAGGCGGCGCGCAGCGGCGGCGTTCTGAACAAGAACAGCCCGAGCGAGCGGGCGCTCGAAGCCACGTGGTCGTTCCTCGCATCGTTCGCCGAGGGCACGGTCCCGAACGACGACGTCCGCAAGACCCTCGACTGCCTGACGCCGAGCGGCATCGACGGCAAGGTGAACAAGAAGTTCTGGCGGGCACCACGGCCGAAGTCTCCGCTGTTCGACGCCATCGACGCCTACCTCGGCGCGCGTCGTGCGGCCGCTCGCCCGTCGGCGGAAGCGCGCGCGAACCTGCTGCACGACGTGCGCGATACCGCGCTCGCGCGCATGGCCGCGATCAAGCGCGAGCGCGGCCTCGTCGGCTTCGACGATCTGGTCGAGCGCGTGCATGCCGCGCTTTCGTCCGTCCACGGCGGGCGCCTCGCGCGCGATCTGCGCCGCGCGTGCCCGGCTGCGCTCGTCGATGAATTCCAGGACACCGACGCCAAGCAATGGGACGTGTTCCGCCGCATCTACGTCGAGCCCGACGAGACGGTGCGGCCCGCGCTGTTCCTGATCGGCGATCCGAAGCAGGCGATCTATCGCTTCCGCGGCGGCGACGTGCACACGTATCACGCGGCCGCCGCGTCCGTCGAATCGACGCAGACGCTCGATCGCAACTTCCGCTCGCGACCGCGCATGATCGAGGCCGTCGCGGCGGTATTCGCCGAGGGCGGCGAGCATCCGTTCGCGGACGGCGAGACGCGCTATCCGCGCGTGCTGCCCGGCGGAAAGGTCGCCGATGCGGATCTGACCGACGGCAAGCGCGCCGCGCCGGCGTTGCACCTGCTCAATCTTTCGCGCGGCAACCTCGATGCGCCCGCCGGCGCGACGATGAAGATCGACGCCGCGCGCGCGCGCGCGGCGATGGCGGCCGCGAGCGAAATTCAAGCGCTGCTCAACGAACGGCCGTTGTACGTGCAGCGCAATGGCAGGACGGTTCGCGTCGAGCCCGGCGATATCGCGGTGCTGGCCAACCGCAACGAAGAGGCGGCGCGCATGCAGCGCGAGCTCGCCGCGCGCGGCATCGCCAGCGTCACGGCGCTGCGCGAGAGCGTGTTCTCGACGGCCGAAGCGACCGAAATCCTGTGGATCCTCGAGGCGCTGCTCGCGATCGGCGACGAGAGCCGGATGCGCGCCGCGCTCGCCACCGTGCTCATCGGCGTCGACGCGCTCGCGATCGACGCACTGTCGCGCGAGGAGTCCGAGCATCGCCGCTGGCTCGATGAATTCCAGGCCTGGCGCCAGCGCTGGCTGCGCTTTGGCGCGCTTTCGTTCCTGCGCGAGCTCGTCGCGCGCGCGTCGCCGCGGCTCCTCAAGCTCGCCGACGGCGAGCGGCGGCTCGGCAACTACCTGCAGGTTGCCGAGGAAGTGCAGGCGGCGCGTGCGCACGTGCTCGGCGAGACCGGCGAGGCGGACTGGCTCGCGCGGCGCATCGCCGAGGCCGACTATCTCGACGAGACGCAACAGCTGCGGCTCGAGTCCGACGCGAAGCGCGTCAGGATCATGACGCTGCACAAGGCCAAGGGGCTCGAGTTCGATCTCGTGTTCCTGCCGTTCGCGGGGCTCGCCACGGCCGAGCCGGCCTGGAGCGGGCTTCGCCTGATTGCAGACCGCGTCGACGACAAGCGCGTGCTGCGCGCTTGCATCGAAGGACTCGACGACGACGCCTACGCCGAAGCCGTCGAGCGCGAGAAGCGCGAGCTCCTGGCCGAACAGCTTCGACTGCTCTACGTCGGCCTGACCCGCGCGCGCCACGCCGCGTGGCTGTACGCGACTTCGTTGTTCAGGGAAAAGCCGGTGCTGTCGTGGCTGCTCAACGGCGGCACGGAAGGCAAGATTCCGGGCTTCCCTCCCGACGCGATCGATGCCGCGTTCGCGCGACTCGAAAAGGCGGCGCCGCGCGCGATCGTGTGCGATCCGTTTCCGGATCTCGTCACGCGCGCACTGCCCCTGCCGGCCGACGATCCGCATCGCGGCAGCGTTCGCGAGGCGCGCCGCGTGCTGCGCCGCGACTGGTGGGTGCACAGCTTCTCGCAGCTCGCGCGCGAGGACGCCGTCGCCGTCGATGCGATCGACGAGCAGGGCGCCGAGGACGAGCCCGCGAGTATCGACCCGATCGAGGCGACGCTCTCGCCGTATATCGGCGCGCGCTTCGGCAACGCGCTGCACGCGGCGCTCGAGACGATCGACTTCGCGCGCTGGCGCGACTGGCGCGGCGATCTGCCCCCGGCCGGCGAGCACGAGGCGCTCGAGCGCGCGCTCGGCGCGAACGGCTACATCGGCGACGAAATCGCCGGCGGCATGCGTCCGCTCGCGGCGCTCGTGCGCGACACGGTCAACGTGCGCCTGCCCGAAGGCGCGCGGCTCGCCGATCTGCCGCACGAGGACCGCCGCGCCGAGCTCGAATTCCACTTCGCGTTCGACGCCGTGCGAGTCGATCGGCTCGTCGATCTTCTGCACAGGCACGGCATCACGCCGTTGCGCGATCGTTTCGGCCTGCGCGAACGGCTCGAAGGCCTCATGACCGGGCGCATCGACCTCGTCTACGGGCACGCTGGACGTGTGTATCTGCTCGACTACAAGAGCAACCGTCTCGCGGACTATTCACCGGAAGCGGTCGCCCGCGCCATGCGCGACAGCGAATATGACCTGCAGTACATGATCTATGCGCTCGCACTGCACCGCTGGCTGAAGTTCCGCAGCGCCGCCTACGAATACGACGCGCATTTCGGCGGCGTGCGCTATCTCTTCTGCCGCGGCCTCGATCCGACGCGCGCGGATTCGCCCGGCGTGTTCGCGGCGCGGCCGTCGCGCGATTTCATCGAAGCGCTCGATGCGCTGCTCGCGCCGCCGCGCGAGGAGGCCGCATGAGTGCGTTCGATCGCTGGCTGCGGGAAGGCTGGCTGCGGCCGATCGATCATGCACTCGGCGCGAGTCTGCTGCGCCTGCGCTCCGATACGGAGGAACCGGTCGCGCTTGCGGCGGCGCTCGCGAGTCGCGCGCTGGCGTTCGGGCACAGCGTGCTGCCGCTGTCGCGGATACCGGAGCTTCTCGCCGAGATCGCGCCGGAGCGCGCATCGCCGCCGTTGCCCGGCATTGCCGGATGGTCCGCCGCGTTGCATGCCTCGCCGTATGTCGCGGTCGACGGCGACGCTGCGGGCACGGTAATGACACTCGAAGGCGAGCGTATCGCGCTGCGGCGCTATCGCGACTACGAAGTCCGTCTTGCGAACGCGTTGAGGGGACTTTCGGGTCCGGTCACGCCGGCGCCGAGCCTCGATGACTTGCGCGCGGACATGGCTATGCTGTTTCCGAACATCGCGGACGGCGACATCGATCGTCAGGCCGTCGCCGCGGCGGTCGCGCAATGGCATCGCGTGATGCTGTTGACCGGCGGTCCCGGCACGGGCAAGACCTCGACGATCGCGCGCGTGCTTGCGCTCGCGCTCGGCATCGCGCGACGCGACGGCCGCGAGCTCCGCGTCGCGCTCGCGGCGCCGACTGGCAAGGCCGCGGCACGACTATCCGAATCGCTGCGCGAAAGCTACGCGCAGCTTCTGGCGGATGCGCGCATCGATGCGGCGCTGCAGGCTGCGCTGCCGACGGCCGCCGGCACCTTGCACCGGCTGCTCGGCGGGCGCCCGGGCTCCGTGCGCTTCCGTCGCGATCGCGAGCATCCGCTCGCCGCCGATCTCGTCGTCGTCGACGAAGCGTCGATGGTCGACCTGCCGCTGATGTGCAAGCTCGTCGAAGCCGCGCCGCCGGGCGCGCGGTTGATCCTGATCGGCGATCGCGATCAGCTGCCGTCGGTCGAGACCGGCGACGTGCTCGCGGCGCTGTGCGATGCGGCGGGCGGCGGGTCAGAGCTGCCGGAGCCGACGGCATCGAAGATCTCGCAAGTGCTCGGAACACGGATCGGGTCGACCCGGACCGAGACGCCGCTCGTGCGCGTCGAGCTCACGCGAAGCTATCGGCAATCGGCGGATCTCGATATCAGCGCGTTGAGCGCAGCGGTACGCACGGGCGACGGTGCGCAGGCGCTGGAATGCCTGCGCTCGAACACGTGCCGCGGCGTGCGCTGGCGGCACGGTCGCGACGCGGCGCTCGCCGCGTTCGTGCTCGAGGCGACGCTGCCGCACTATCGCGCGATCGCGGCGGCGCCGGACGTTGCGTCCGCGCTGGCGATGTTGCGCCGTCAGCGCGTGCTGACCGCTGTTCGCGACGGCGAAGCGGGCAGCCGTGTCCTGAACGCGCGCATCGCTCTCGCGCTGCAGCAGCCGGCGCAGCGTCCCGACGCTTTCTTCCGCGGACGGCCGGTGATGATTCGCGAAAACAGCTACCGGCACGGGCTTTACAACGGCGACGTGGGCCTGGTCTGGCCCGACGCAGAGGGCGGGCTGCGCGTCTGGTTCGAAACCGATGCCGGTCCGCGCGCATGGCTTCCCGCCGCGCTGCCGGCGCACGAAAGCGCGTTCGCGCTGACCGTGCACAAGTCGCAGGGATCCGAGTTCGACGACGTGCTGCTCGTGCTGCCCGAGCGCAGCGTGCGCGTGGCGAGTCGCGAGCTGCTTTATACGGGCATCACGCGCGCGCGGCGTTCGCTGACGTTATGGGCGAACGAAACCGTTCTGGCCGAGGCGATCGCACGCAAGGCGCAGCGCTGGAGCGGGCTCGCCGATCGTCTGCGCGACGGCTAAAACTGAACGACCGGGTGCCGGACATTTCGCACTTTCGGCATTTCCCGTCTCGCGTATCCGCGGCGATAATCCGCGCCGCTAGGGGAGACTCCGAATGCGCGTCCTGCTTTGGCTCGTCGCAGTGGTGGTCTGCGTGCCTGCGATGGCCGAAAAACTCACGATCGAACGCATCTACAGCGATCCGGATCTCAACGGTCCGAGCCCGCACACGCTCAAGATCGCGCCGGACGGCAGCCGCGTCGCCTACGCGCGCGGACGGGACGACGACCAGAACCAGCTCGACCTGTGGGTGTTCGAAGTCGCGGGCGGAACGACACGGCGGCTCGTCGATTCGCTCGCGCTCGGCCCGGTTCCCGAGCTCTCCGACGTGGAGAAGGCTCGCCGCGAGCGCGAGCGCATCGCGACGTTGCGCGGCATCGTTTCGTATCGCTGGTCGCCCGATTCGCGAAAGATCCTGTTCGGCGTCGGCGAGCGCCTCTGGCTCTACGATTTCGACGCGAAGCCCGGCGCGGAGCTGCGCGGCCTGACGCCGGCCGGCCTCGATGTGATCGATGCGCAGGTTTCGCCGCGCGGCCGCTACGTCTCGTTCGTCAGCAGGCAGAACCTCTACACGATCGACCTGCACACGAGCCTGATCTACGAGCTGACGCGCGACGGCAAGGGACCCATCCACAACGCCGAGGCGGAGTTCGTCGCGCAGGAGGAAATGGATCGCGCGAGCGGCTACTGGTGGGCTCCGGACGATTCGCTGATCGCGTTCGAGCGTTTCGACGAATCGCAGGTCGACGAGATCAAGCGCAACGAGGTCTACGCGGATCACACCGAAACGGTGACGCAGCGTTATCCGGCGGCGGGACGGCCGAACGTCAGCGTGCGGCTCGGTCTGGTGCGGCCGCGCGAAGCGCGGGTGCGCTGGGTCGATCTCGCCGGCAGCAGCGAAATCTATCTCGCGCGCGTCGACTGGCTGCCCGACGCAAGCGCGCTCGCGTTCCAGCGCGAAACGCGCGATCAGCAGCATCTCGATCTGGTCAGCGTCGACGCAGGCAGCCTGCATCATCGCACTCTGCTCAGCGAGACGAGCAAGACCTGGATCAACCTGCACGGCGATCTGCGTTTCCTCAAGCACGAGGACGCGTTCATATGGGCCGACGAGGACAGCGGGCACAAGCATCTCAGCGTGGTCGGGCTCGATGGCCTGCGGCGACGCGCGTTGACGCGCGGCGACTGGGATGTCGACAAAGTGCTCGCAGTCGACGAGAAGGGCGGATTGGTCTACTTCCTGGCCGGTCGCGAGGATCCGCTGCAGCAGCAGGTCTACGCGACGCGCCTGGACGGCAGCGACGCAGCGTCGCCGCGCCGGATCAGCGCCGGCGAAGGCTGGCATGAGGCCGAGTTCGGCGATGACGCGACCGCGTACGTCGACCGGTACTCCGATCCGCTGACGCCGCCGCAAGTGTCGCTGCGCCGGCCGGACGGCGCGCTCATCGCCTGGATCGAGCCGAACGCGCTGAAGGAGGGTCATCCGTACTGGCCGTACCGCGACAGCCTGATCGAGCCCGAGTTCGGCACGCTGAGTGCGCAAGACGGTCAGGCGCTCTACTACCGTCTGTACAAGCCATCGGGGTTCGACGCGAAGAAGCGCTATCCGGTGTTCATGACGTACTACGGCGGCCCTGGCCGCGAGTACGTGAACCGCGCCTGGGGCAATCACTTCGAGCAGTACATGGCGCAGCACGGCTACGTCGTGTTCGCGCTCGACAATCGCGGCTCGCCGCGTCGCGGCCGCGCGTTCTCCGATCCGATCTTCCATCAGCTCGGCAAGGTCGAGGTCGCCGACCAGCTCGTCGGCGTGGACTGGCTGCGCCGGCAGAGCTGGGTCGACGCCGACCGGATCGGCGTATTTGGCTGGAGCTACGGCGGCTACATGACGCTGATGCTGCTGGCCAAGGCATCGGACCGGATCGCCGCCGGCGTCGCGGTCGCGCCGGTCACGGACTGGACCTTGTACGACACGCACTACACCGAACGCTATCTCGACACGCCGCAGCACAACCCCGAGGGGTACGAGCTTTCGAACGTCGCGCACTGGCTCGACGGATTGAAGTCACAGCTCTTGCTCGTGCACGGCATGGCGGACGACAACGTGCTGTTCACGAACTCGACCAAGCTGATGGCCGATCTGCAGAAGCGCGGCACGCAGTTCCGGCTGATGACGTATCCGGGCGGCAAGCACGGCCTGTCATCGCCGGCGATGCGCAAGCACGTCTACACGCTGATCGCGGATTACTTCGACGAGATGCTGAAGACGGACAAGGTCGCGCACAAACCCTGACGTGGCGCACCGTTCCCGCTCTCCCGCTTGCGGGAGAGGGCCGGGGTGAGGGTTCTTTCGGAGTGAAACGCTTCGACCGTTCTGACTTCGGAGTCTAGCCAAGCCTGCCCTCACCCTACCCTCTCCCGCAAGCGGGAGAGGGGAATTGCCGGCGACTTCGCCGGTTGCGAACGACTCAGAACCGCCCGGACTGATAATCCCGAATCGCCTGCACGATCTGGTCCTGCGTGTTCATCACGAACGGACCGTACTTCGCGACCGGCTCGTTGAGCGGCTTGCCGGCGACGAGGATCAAGCGCGCGGGTTCCGCGCCGGCCGAGAGCAGCACGTCATCGCCGTCGCGTTCGAGCACCGCAAGCTCGCCGCGCGCAACCGGCCGCGGCGCATCGGCCGGGCCGATGTCGACCGCTCCCGCGTAGACGTACGCGAACGCGTTGTGGCCGGCGGGAAGCGGCGCGGCGAAACGCGCACCGGGTTCCAGCGCGAAGTCGAAGTACACGGGCTCGACCGCAATGCCGCTGACCGGCCCGCACACGTCGCCGAGCCTGCCCGCGAGCACGCGTGCGCGAACGCCGTCCGCCGGCGAGGTCTCCGGAATGCGCTCGGGCGCGATGTCCTGATAGCGCGGCGCGGTCATCTTGTCCTTCGCGGGCAGATTCACCCATAGCTGGAAGCCCCACATCAGGCCGTTTTCCTGTTCCGGCATTTCCGAGTGCACGATGCCGCGGCCCGCGGTCATCCACTGCACGCTGCCCGGCGTCAGCAGGCCCGAGTTGCCCTGGTTGTCGCCGTGGCGCATGCGTCCGGCGAGCATGTAGGTGACCGTCTCGAAGCCGCGGTGCGGATGGTCCGGAAAACCACCGATGTAGTCGGACGCGCTGTCCGAACGGAACTCGTCGAGCATCAGGAACGGATCGAGCGTGTCCAGGGCACGCTGCCCGATCACGCGGGTCAGCTTGACGCCTGCGCCGTCGGAGGTCGGCTGGCCGCGGATCACGCGGGCGACGCGGCGGGTGGCGGCGGTGGCGGTTGCGGTCATGACGAATTCTCCGGAAAACGAGCCCGATACATAGGGCCTTCCCCGTCGCCGACAAGCGTCGTTCCACGAACGGCCTGGTCGCGCGGGTGAACGATGAGCCGCGGCTGCGCGCGCTCAGTGCACCCAGCGCCCGCCGCGACGCCGCGGTCGGCGCTGCGGCTCGAGCGAGGCATGGCGCGCCTGCTCCTCGCTGGTCGGCGGATGCTCGCGCCAGTATTCGGCGATCGCGCCGATCGCGTGCGGGATCTGCGCGACGCATTCGTCGTAATCCTCGTCGCCGAGCGGCGCGAACTCGGCGTCGCTCTCGAACACGCCGTCGTCGATCGCGAGCGCGATGATCGGGCCGAGCAGCTCCATCAGCTGCGAATCCTGACCCAGCCGGCCTTCCCAGACCGGCGCGCGCAGGTCGATGCCGCGCGAAAATCCCTCGCACCAGCCGCGCGCCGTGAACGCGCTGGCGCCGTCGTCGGTGTCGATCTCGCCAAGGATCGGCTCGTACGTGCCGGTCTGGAGCTCCGGCGCGATGGCGTCGTTGAGCCGCGCGAGCAGCGTCAGCACGCGCTCGCCCTGCTGCGAGTCGGCGAACGGCTCGTGCAGCACTTCGGGCAGCCATTCGTCCGGTGTCGCCGGAGACGGGCCGATCGCGAGCGCGGTGAGCAGACCATGCACGCCGTCGAGCAGCAGATCGTCGTCGCCGCCGTGGCCGCGCAGGAACGCGTCGAGCTCTTCGAGATCCTCATCGCTCGGAGAAGTCGGCCAGTCAGCTGCCATCGGCTAGTTCCAGTGATACGGGCGTGTGGTCGGAGGCGCGTTCCCATTTGCGCGGATCGCGGTCGATCGCGGCGGCGCGGCAGGCATCGCGCAGCGCGTCGGCGACGAGGATCAGATCGATGCGCAGGCCGAGATTGCGTCGAAAGGCGCCCTGCCGATAGTCCCACCAGCTGTAGTGTCCGCTGTCGCGGTTGAACAGCCGGAAACTGTCGGAGAGGCCGACGTCGAGCAGGCGCTTGAGCGCGTCGCGCTCCGGCGTCGAGCAGAGCACCTGCTCGCGCCACGCGGCGGGATCGTGCACGTCGCGGTCGTCCGGCGCGATATTGAAATCGCCCAGCACTATCAGGCGCGGATGCCGACGGATCTCCTCGGCGAGAAACGTCGCGACCTTCGCCAGCCAGTCGAGCTTGTACGCGTATTTTTCGGTGCCGACGGCCTGCCCGTTGACCACGTAGAGATTGACGATGCGCAGATCGCCGACCGTCGCGCTCAGGATGCGCCGCTGCGGATCGTCGAGCCCCGCGATGCCGTGCACGACGTCGGTGATCGGCCGGCGCGCGAGAATCGCGACGCCGTTGTAGGTCTTCTGCCCGGAAAACGCCGCCTGATAGCCGGCCGCTTGGAGCGCGTCCATCGGGAATTTCGCGTCCTCGAGCTTCGTTTCCTGCAACGCGAGGATGTCCGGCTGCGCGGCGGCGCACCAGCGCTCGACGTGCGGCAGACGCACGTTCAGCGAGTTCACGTTCCAGCTCGCGATCTTCATGTCAGGCGCGTTTTGATTCGGATCGGACCAGCGGGTTGCGCACCGTGACCTGCGGAAAGCGGCCGAAGTCGCGATCGGCGGACCAGAGCTCGCGCACGCCGTGCTGGACGCAGAGCGCTGCGATGCGCGCGTCGTGGACTTGCGGTCCTTCGATCTTCGCCTCGGAGATCAGCGTGCGCAGCGTGGTCCAGTGCCTGGCCGTTTCGCCGAGCAGCACGAGCGAAGGCGAGGCCAGCCACGCGTCGATCTGGTCGAACGCGCGCGCCGCCGGCGTCGGCGGACGATAGATGCGTGCGTGCGTCACGATCGCATAGAACTCGTGGATCGACGGCCACGCGATCGACCACGCGTGCTGACCCTCCGCGAGCTCACGCAGCTGTGCGACCGCCGCATCGTGAAATTGCGAGTCCTTGCGATGCGCGTAGACGAGGATGTTCGTGTCGACCGCGATCACGCATCGTGTCCGTAGGCGAGGTCGCGGATGCGTTCCCACGAAGCGCCGCGCAGCTCCGGCGCGATGCCGTCGCCGTCGAACGCCGCGTCGCGCAACTTGAACGCGGTGTACTGCGCGCGACGCTCGGCGACCGTGTGCCGCAGGCCGCTCTCGACCAGCGCGCGCACGGTGGTGCCTTCGCGCGCCGCGATCGACTTGGCCTCTTCGAGCAGCGAGTCGGAAATCTCTATGGTCGTCTTCATACGGGTTGCCATATCAAGTGATATGGCTATATTGCCATATCTGATAATCGTCGTAAAGACAGCCGGTTACGTGGCCAGACCGTAACTGCGCAACAGCGCGTCCGGCGTCGGCTCGCGCCCGCGGAATTCGATGAAGCTCTCCAGCGCGGGTCGCGAGCCGCCAACGGCGAGGATGGCCTTCCGATACGCCGCGCCGACCTCGCGATTGAAGATCCCTTCCTTCTCGAAGCGATTGAACGCGTCCGCCGACAGCACCTCGGCCCAGAGATAGCTGTAGTAGCCCGCCGCGTAGCCGCCCGCGAAGACGTGCGTGAACGCGTGCGGGAAGCGCTGCCACGGCGGCGGAAGGATCACGGCGACCTCGCGTCGCACTTCCGCGAGGATCTCGAGAATGCGCGCGCCGCGCGCGGGATCGAACTCGCGATGGACGCGGAAATCGAACAGCGCGAACTCGAGCTGGCGCACGAGGAACAATCCGGCGTGGAAATGCCGCGCGGCCTGCATGCGCGCGAACAGCGCATCGGGGAGCCGCTCGCCGGTCTCGTGATGGTGCGCGAAGAGATCGAGCGCTTCGCGCTGCCAGCCGAAGTTCTCCATGAACTGGCTCGGCAGCTCGACCGCATCCCATTCGACGCCGCTGATGCCGCCGACGCCCGGATAGTCGACTTCGGTCAGGAGGTGATGCAGTCCATGACCGAATTCGTGGAACAGCGTGAGCACATCGTCGTGCGTCAGCAGCGACGGCGTCGTCGCGGTCGGCGGCGCGAAGTTGCAGGTCAGGAACGCCACCGGCAGCTGCGTGTGCCCGTCCTGGCGGAAGCGGCTCAGGCACACGTCCATCCAGGCGCCGCCGCGCTTGCCGGCGCGCGCGTACAGATCGACGTAGGCGCCCGCGAACACGCGGCCGTCGGCGTCGACGAGATCGTAATAGCGCACGTCGGGATGCCAAACGTCCACCCCGTCGCGACGCTGCAGCGCGACCCCGAACACGCGGCGCGTGATCGCGAACAAGCCGTCGATGACGGCATCGAGCGCGAAGTAGGGCTTGAGCTCTTCCTCGCTGAGCGCGTACTTGCGTTCGCGCAGTTTTTCGGACGCGTAGCCGATGTCCCAGGCCTCGAGAGCCGGAAGCCCGAGCTCGCGCGCGGCGAATTCGCGAAGCTCCTCGAGCTCGCGCTCTGCCACCGGTTTCGCACGCGCGGCGAGATCGCGCAGGAACGCAAACACCGCGTCCGGCGACGGCGCCATTTTCGTTGCGAGCGATTCCTCGGCCGAATCGTGAAAACCGAGCAGCTGCGCGGCCTCGTGCCGCAGCGCGACGATCTTCTCGATGCGGGCGGAGTTGTCGAAGCGTCCCGCGTCCGGCCCCTGATCCGAAGCGCGCGTCTGGTAGGCGCGATACACGCGTTCACGCAACGCGCGATCGTCCGCATAGGTCAGCACCGCCTGCACGCTCGGCTGCTTCAGCGTCACGAGCCAGCCGTCGATGCCCTTCTCATCCGCATATGCGCGCAGCACCGCGCGGCCGGATTCCGGAACGCCGGCGAGGGCGGATTCATCCGTGATCGTCTCGCTCCACGCGTCGGTCGCATCGAGCACGGCGTTCTCGAAGTCGGTGGAGAGCCTGGCGAGCTCGTTCGCAATTTCGCGGAATCGAGATCGTGCAGGCTCCTCGAGCGCGACGCCGGAGAGCCGGAAATCGCGCAATTCGTGCTCGACGAGCGTGCGTGCCGCGCGCGGCAACGCGGGGAACTCGCCGGCATCGGCGACCGCGCGAAACGCGGCATAGAGCTCGCGATTCTGTCCAAGCGCGCTCGCGTGCTCGACGATCTTTTCCTGCGCTGCGGCGTATGCATCGCGCAACGCCTCGGAATCCTTGACGCCGTGCAGATGCGAAACCGGCGCCCAGGCGCGGTTGAGCCGGTCTTCGAGCGCCTCGCCGAGCAGCACGACCGTCGTGAAATCGCGCGGATCGTTCGACGCCAGCAAGGCGTCAATGCGCGCGCGGTAGTCGGCGAGCAGCGCGTCGACGGCCGGCGCGACATGCTCC
>DAISJF010000003.1:0-16607 GCA_036821625.1 Rhodanobacteraceae bacterium | reverse complement strand
GTCGCGGCGCAGGCGCAAACAGTTCCCCTGACGCAGGACCTGGTCGGCCGCGTCTCGGCGCTGCGCACGGCGGACGTGCGCGCGCGCGTGGCCGGCATCCTGCAGAAGCGGACCTACACCGAGGGCAGCGACGTCAAGGAAGGCGAAGTGCTGTTCGAGATCGATCCGGCTCCGTTGCGCGCCGCGCTCAACGCGCAGCTCGCCAATCTTGCCTCGGCGCAGGCGACGTACACGAACAATCACATCGCGGCCGAGCGCGCGCGCTCGGTCGCTTCCAAAGGGCTCTTGTCGAAGGCCGACGTCGACGCGGCCGAAGCCGCCGAGCGGACTTCGGCCGCCGCCGTGAAGCAGGCGCAGGCGAATGTCGATTCGGCGCGCATCAACCTCGGCTACGCAACGGTTGCGGCGCCGATCTCGGGCCGAGCGGGCCAGCAACAGGTCACCGAAGGCGCACTGGTCGGACAGAACGAAGCGACGTTGCTGACGACGGTCGAGCAGATCGACCCCGTCTACGTGAATTTCAGCAAGGCGGTCGGCGAAATCGATGCGCTGCGTCGCGCCGCCGCGAGCGGCAGCGTGCGTCTGAGCGAACCCGGCAAGACCAAGGTCGAGGTGCTGCGCGGCGACGGTTCGGTGTCGGCGCAGAGCGGCACGCTGGACTTCTCCGACGCGGCCGTGGATGCCGCCACGGGTTCGGTCAGCCTGCGTGCGGTCGTGCCGAACCCCGACCACAACCTTCTGCCCGGACAGTACGTGAACGTGCGCCTGACGCTCGGCGACCTCGCGCACGCGTGGCTGGTCTCGCAGCAGGCGCTGCAGCGCGACGGCAACGGCGCCTACGTGCTTGTCGTCGGCGCCGACGGAAAAGTCGCGCAGAAGCGTGTCGCCGCCAACACGTTGCGCGGTTCGGACTGGATCGTCACCGACGGCCTCGCCGACGGCGATCAGATCATCGTCTCGGGCATCGTCAAGGTGAAACCCGGCGACCCGGCGAAGGCGACGCCGTGGCAGCCGAACGCGGCAGACGCGAACGCGGGCAAGGCGCCGGCACAGACCGCGCACTGACGGCGGAGCAGCTCAAGGATTCCCATGTCGAGCTTTTTCATCGACCGCCCGGTCTTCGCCTGGGTCATCGCGATCCTGATCGCTCTGGCCGGCATGATCTCGATCACGCAGCTCGGCGTCGAGTCGTATCCGAGCATCGCGCCGCCGCAGGTCGCGATCAGCGCGACGTATCAGGGCGCGGATGCCAACACGGTCGCCAAGACCGTGACGCAGGTCATCGAGCAGCAGCTCACCGGCATCGATCACCTGATGTATTTCAGCTCGAGCTCGAACGCGGACGGCACGATGACGATCACGCTGACGTTCGAGCCCGGCACGAACCCCGACATCGCGCAGGTGCAGACGCAGAACAAGGTCTCGCTGGCGACGCCGCGCCTGCCCGCCGAGGTCACCGCGCAGGGCGTCACGGTGCTCAAGACCAATCCCGACTTCCTGATGTTCTTCATGCTGAAGTCCGAAGACGGCAGCATGAATTCGTACCAGCTCAACAACCTGCTGTCGCAGAGCATCATCGACCAGATCGCCCGCGTGCCCGGCGTCGGCCAGACTTTCCAGCTGGGTTCCGAGTACGCGATGCGGATCTGGCTCGACGCCGACAAGCTGCACGGCTACGGCCTCTCGGCATCGGAGGCGCTGGACGCGGTGCGCGCGCAGAACGTGCAGGTCGCGACCGGATCGATCGGCGCGGAACCGGCGATCAAGGGCAGCGGCTTCACCGCCGCGGTCACGGCCGACAGCCGCTTCAGCTCGAGAGATCAGTTCGAGAACATCATCCTGCGCACGAACGTCGACGGCACGTCCGTGCGCCTCAAGGACGTCGCGCGCATCGAGCTCGGCCCGTTCCGCTATGGCCAGCGTGTCGTCTACAACGGAACCGGCGTCGCCGGCCTCGGCGTGCAGCTGGTCACCGGCGCCAACGCGCTCAAGGTCGCCAGCGCGGTCAAGGCGCGGCTCAGCGAATTGCAGGCCACGTTCCCGCCCGGCGTGACCTGGTCGATTCCGTACGACACGACGCAGTTCATCCGCATCTCGATCGAGGAAGTCGTCAAGACGCTCGCGATCGCGATCGTGCTGGTGTTCCTCGTCATGCTGATGTTCCTGCAGAATTTCCGCGCGACGATCATCGCGACGATGGTGATTCCGGTGGCGCTGCTGGGCGGTTTCCTGTCGATGTGGCTGGTCGGCTTTTCGATCAACCAGCTGTCGCTGTTCGGCATGGTCCTTGCGATCGGCATCGTCGTCGACGATGCGATCGTCGTGGTCGAGAACGTCGAGCGCATCATCAGCGAGGAAGGCCTTTCGCCGAAGGACGCGACGCGCAAGGCGATGACGCAGATCTCCGGCGCCGTCGTCGCGATCGCTGTCGTGCTGATGGCCGTGTTCATACCGAGCGCGATGCAGTCCGGCTCGGTCGGCGCGATCTACCGCCAGTTCGCGCTGACGATTGCGCTGTCGACCGCGTTCTCGGCATTCCTGGCGCTGGTGTTCACGCCGGCGCTGTGCGCGACGATCATCAAGCACGGACATGACAAAGCACGGAAAAACGCGTTCTTCCGCGCGTTCAACCGCCTGTTCGAGTGGACGCGCCACACTTACACGGGGCACATCAGCGGCGCGATCCATCGCGCGCCGATGTGGATGGCGATCTTCCTGGTCGTGGTCATCCTGTGCGGCTTCATGTTCCGGATCCTGCCGACCAGCTTCGTGCCTGACGAAGACCAGGGCTACGCGCTCACGATCGTCACGCTGCCGTCGGGCGCGACGATCGAGCGCACGAACGCGGTCATGGATCAGGTCTCGACGATCATCCGCAAGAGCCCCGAAGTCGTCGGCGTCTTCGCGATCTCGGGTTTCAGCTTCGTCGGCAGCGCCGAGAACGTCGGCATGGCGTTCACGCGGCTCAAGCCGTGGGACGAGCGCGAGCACAGTGCGAAGGATCTGATCGCGCAGTTCCAGCAGCAGCTCTTCGCCGGCATCAAGGATGCGTCTGCATTCGTGATCAACCTACCGACGATCCGTGGCCTCGGCCGGTTCGGCGGCTTCGATCTCTACCTGCAGGACCGCACCGGCGCCGGACACGCGGCGCTGATCGACGCGCAGAACACCCTGCTGGCCAAGGCCGCCGAGGAAAAAGACACCCTGACCGGCGTGCGCCCGAACGTGCTGCAGGACACGCCTCAGCTCGCGATCACGGTCGACCGCACGCAGGCGCAGTCGATGGGCCTTTCGCTGACGGACGTCTATACGGCGATCCAGCTCATGCTCGCGCCGGTCTATGTCAACGACTTCATCTACGGCGGCCGCGTGCTGCGCGTCAACATGCAGGCCGACGCGCCGTTCCGCACGACGACCGACGCGCTCAGCCACTTCTACGTGCCGAGCTCGACGCAGACCGAGACATCCGCCGCCGGCGGCGGCAGCAGCACGACGCCGGCGATGATTCCGCTCTCGAACGTCGTGACCACGCAATGGACGATGGGTCCGCCGTCGATCGTTCACTACAACGGCTACGAAGCGATCGAGATCGTCGGCGCCCAGGCACCGGGCCGCAGCTCCGGCGAAGCGATGGCCGCGATGTCGAACATCATCCACAACGACCTGCCGCAGGGCTTCGGCTTCGATTGGGCCGGCCAGTCGCTGCAGGAGATCATTTCCGGCAGCCAGGCGCCGATGTTGTATGCGCTGTCGATCCTGGTCGTGTTCCTGTGCCTCGCCGCGCTGTACGAAAGCTGGTCGATCCCGGTCGCGGTGCTGCTGGTCGTGCCGCTCGGCGTCACCGGCGCGCTGCTGCTCACCTGGGTGTCCGGGCTCACCAACGACGTCTATTTCAAGATCGGCATCCTGACGATCATCGGTCTCGCCGCGAAGAATGCGATCCTTATCGTCGAATTCTGCGTCGCGGAGCAGCGCGCGGGGCGTCCGCTCGGTGCGGCTGTGATCGATGCGGCGCGGCTCCGGTTGCGGCCGATCCTGATGACGTCGTTCGCGTTCATCCTCGGCGTGCTGCCACTTGCGATATCGACCGGCGCCGGCGCCAATTCGCGGCACGCGATCGGCACCGGCGTGATCGGCGGCATGCTGTTCGCGACGTTCCTCGGCGTGCTGTTCATACCGGTTTTCTACGTGTCCATACGCCGCCTGCTCGGTGACAGGCTCGAGCCGCCGAACGCCGCCGAGTTGGACAAGGCGCCCGCGAGCCCGCACTGAGACGCGCAGCGAACGCGCTCGTCCTTGTGAGCCGGCGCGCCGTCTGTTTCAATCGCGCACCGTTCACGGAACACGAGCGCCCGCCTCGCGCCATGCCGACACTCGAAGACAAAGTCCTCAGCAAGACCTGGTTCTATCCGTTCCGCTTGCCGAGCGGCCAGGTCACGATGACATACGACGGCGGCGCGCTCGATGCGATCCACGCGACGCGGCTCGCGATGCTGCAGCAGGCGCTGCGCGCCGAATTCGGCGCGTCGATCGCCGATTGTTCCGTCATCGACATCGCCTGCCATCAGGGCTGGTTCTCGACCCAGCTCGCGCAGATGGGCGCGCGCGACGTGCTCGCGATCGACGCGCGCGCCGAGCACGTCGCCGACGCGACACTGATCCGCGACGCGCTTCAGCTCGGCAATCTGCGCGTCCAGCAATCGGACGTGCACGCGCTGACGCCGGAGTCGACCGGACAGTTCGACATCGTGCTCATGCTCGGACTGATCTATCACCTGGAGAATCCGGTCGGCGCTTTGCGCACGGCCGCGGCGCTGACCCGTCGCGTCTGCCTCGTCGAGACGCAGATCGTGCCCGGCCTGACCGGCATGGTGGACTACGGCAGCTACCGTTTCGTGCGTCCGCTCAAGGGATCCTTCGGCATCGTCGACGAAACCGAGGAAACGCACGGTCCCGAGGCGAGCACGACCGGCATCTGCCTCGTGCCGAGTCTCGATGCGCTGATCTGGATCATGCGCAAGGTCGGTTTTCGCCGCGTCGACGTGCTGCCGCCGCCGGCCGACGCGTACGAGCAACTGCGCTACGGCAAGCGCGTCATGGTGGCCGGCTACACGGGCTGACGCGGCCCGCGCATCGGGCGTGAAGGCGTCGAGAAGGCGCGCGTGTCTCGCCCGCATGCGCAACGTCGATATCCGTGTTCGCATTCGCAACTTTGCGACGGGCCCGCTGCTAGTCTTCGGTCCGGTTCCGCACCGGGTCGACGCCCATGCGCCTCGTCTTCGTACGCTGTCTTGCCGTTGCGGCCGCGGTTCTCGCGGCGGCCTTCGTCGCGCCGTCCCGCGCGGCGATCACGATCGATCTTTCCTACGTCGATCAGCAGTCGCCGCAGTTCCAGCGCTTCCGCGACTGGGTCGATCTCGCCGTCGACGGCAATCCCGACTACGGATTCTCCGCGACCGACGCCGCGTACATGTATCGGATCACCGGCGAGTCGCAATACGCAACGCTCGCCGTGCAGACCGTCGAGGACCAGGTCACGGCCGCCGAGGCCGCCATCGCCGGCGGCAATGCGCCGGACGTCGCCGGCGATTCGTACCTCTATGTCGGCGACATGATCGGCGATCTTGCGATCACGTACGACTGGTGTTCGTCGTTCCTTACCGCCGATCAGCGCGCGCGCTGGTCCGCCTACGCCGAACAGGCCGTATACAACGTTTGGAATCCCGACCAGGCGCAATGGGGCGGCCAGCCGTTTCCGTGGTCGGGCTGGGCGATCGACGATCCGGCCGACAACTACTTCTACAGCTTCATGCAGGCGACGATGTTCTGGACGCTCGCCGAAGACAGCGCGCCGTGGATGACGTTCCTCGACACGGTGAAGATCCCCGAGCTCACCGCGTATTTCGCGGGCATCGACGGCGGCAGCCAGGAAGGCACCGGCTATGGGCTGTCGCACAAGCGCCTGTTCTATCTCTATCGCGTCTGGCGCGATTCCACCGGCGTCGACCTCGCCAACGCGAACGATCATCTGACCGACAGCATCCTCTGGTGGATCCACGCGACCGTGCCGACGCTCGACAAGACCGCTGCGATCGGCGACCAGGCGCGCGTCTCCGAGCCGGTCATCTACGATTATCATCGCGCGCTGATGCTCGAAGCGCATCGCATGACGCTCGATCCCATCGCGGCGGACAACGCGTCCTGGTGGCTGCACTCGATCTCGGTGCAGCAGATGGAGAGCGGGTTCAACTACCGCGAAGATCTGCTGCCGCCCGGCCCCGGCGGCTCGCCGCCGAGCGATCTCGTCTACCACGCCGAGGCGACCGGCCACCTGTTCGCACGCTCCGGCTGGGACACGCACGCGCTTTGGGTCGAGTTCGATGCAGGTCCGTACGTCGAAAGCCACGCGCATCAGGACCAGGGCTCGTTCACGCTGTATCAGGACGACTGGCTCGCTGTGACCGAGAACATCTGGTCGCACAGCGGCATCCAGCAAGGCACCGAAGTGCACAACGTGCTGCGCTTCGAGCAGGACGGCGATGTCGTGCCACAGGTCGTCGGCACCACATCGACGATGTCCGTGACGTCCGCCGGCGGTGGCGCCGTCCAAGCCACCGCCGACCTCACGCCGGCCTACGACGGAAATCCGGCCGTGCAATCGTGGACGCGCACGATCGACTTCAGCGGCGCGGCACTTTTCGTCCACGACGTCTACACGACCGGCGCAAACACGACCGCGACGTTCCAGATCGACGTGCCGGTCCAGCCGACGATCAGCGGAAACACCGCGCGCGCGGGCAACTTGCTGATCACGGTCACCTCACCGGCGAACGCGACGTTGCAGGCGATCGACTGGACGACGGTCGACAGCGACTTCAACTCCGGCTGGCGCATCGATGTCGGCGGCGGCGACGGGGATTACGAAGTGCTGTTCAATACCGTGCAGAACTCGAGTGATGAGATATTCGCGGACGGATTCGATTAGTCGGTGGACGTCGCGAGATGATTCAGCGTATCTGGCTAGGGCATTGTGCAACTGGATGGAGTTGCGCCAAGCCGAACCAGTGAGATCGTGCCGCTCCGTCCAGCATTGGGCCCTGACACGAAAGCGTACGAGAATGTCGCGCTCGTGCAGCTCGTAAATTCCAGCGTGGCTGTACCGACTGCGGAGGTCGTGACCACGCCGATCGGCGAATCGAAAATGCCCCCGTGGGACGCATAGAGAGTCAGGTTGAACACGGTCGTGCCAACGGTGTAGGGAGTCTGTGCGCTAAACCAACGTTCGCCCGCGGCCCCGTAGGAAGCGCCCGCGAGAGCGTACGTATACCAACCGACAAAGACTTGCGCGTCGACCGGGTTGACCTCGACGAGCAACCCTTGGCCGCTGGTATCAGGGTTGTACCAGGTGCCCGAGAGACCAAAGTCGCTTGCCGAATCGTCGGGTGGACCGGCTTCCGTGCACGAAACGTTTGGAAGCAAGCGCCGCAAGGGAACGTTGCCAAAGCGGCCGTCGTCGAACGCATAGTCGAACGAACCGGACTCGCACGAGTCAAAGCGGATCATTCCGGTGCCGACCACGCTGGCGGTGGTTGCGGGCGGCGCATCGAAATTGCCGCCGACATTTTCGAAGATGGCGACGCCAAGGCTGTCCTGATCGCCCGCGATGGGTCCTTGAATCGAATACCAGCGCGTGCCGTGATCTCCGTTTGCGACGTCGAAGGTATACCAGGCCCCGAACATCAGGCCGCCGGTGTGGTTGACATCCGGTGAAAAGGCAAACTGCATACCCTGACCACTCGTCGCAGGGTTGTACCAGGTTCCGGACAACCCCTCCTGGTTGACGTCGACGTTCGGTGAAATGGCGCCCGACACGCCAAATTCCACATGATCGAAATTCGCGTCCGGCGGAGAACCCAATGAACCTGTCGACGCGTTGAGCGAGACATTCGCGCTGTGCGTGCCTTCGGGAAGCACGACATTCCGGATTTCCATCGTTCCCCATCCGTGCGGTCCGAAAGCCTCACTGGAGAAGGTGTCGATGATCGTTCCACACGCGTCGTCGCCGTAGGCCGTGAAGCTGACGCTCGTAAATCCGGAATTGCCCCGGGTATCGACTTCCAAGTCGACGCTGGTCCCTTCCGTGACGGACACGCAGGATGAGATCAAGGCGAGTCCGGTCCCGGAATCCCCGAAGAGATGCGCAGAAGGCGCAGTCGGGGACCCTGTCGAACCATCCAGCTCTGCTCGGACGTTTCCGAACAACGCGGCGGACCAGTCATCCAGCCCGTTGTCGAAGTCGGGATTCGCTACCAAGGAGGACGCATGCGCTTCAGATCCGGCATGCGTGCCTAGCGTGAGCACGAACAGAAGACCAGACAACAGCGCGACGCGCAACATCGTTCTTCCAAGACGGCGGCGTGTGATGGTGGACAATACTCTCGATTTCGTGTTCCTGTCGATCGGCTCGAAGCCATTGAGAGGCGACGACTCGTAGCGAGTGCGCACACTCTGCATTGGTACTCTCGCGAAAAACGCTCTGTGAAAGTCCAACCGACATGGTCGAGGCAACGAGATCTTGCCGCGTTTCAGCGCACACCCGTCTCGTTGCGCGCAATCACAAGCCGCTGGATCTCGCTCGTGCCTTCGTAGATCTCGGTGATCTTCGCATCGCGGAAAAAGCGCTCGAGCGGCATTTCCTTCGAATAGCCCATGCCGCCGTGGATCTGCACGGCCTGGTGCGTGATCCACATCGCCGATTCGGACGCGAACAGTTTCGCGACCGATGCTTCGGTGCTGAAGCGGCCGCCGTTCTTTTCCGTCGCGCCCTTCTGGTATGCGGCGCGCAGCGTCAGCAGCGTCGCCGCATCGAGCCGGCACTTCATGTCGGCGATCTTGGCCTGGATCATCTGGAACGATCCGATCGGGTGCCCGAATGCCTTGCGCTCGCGCACCCAGGCGAGGCTCGCCTCGTAGGCCGCGCGCGCGAGGCCGACGGCCTGCGAGGCGATGCCGATGCGTCCCGCGTCGAGCACGCCCATCGCGATCGCGAAGCCCTTGCCTTCGGGACCGAGCATGTCGGCGGCGGGACAGACGTAATCGGAGAACTCGATCTCGCACGTCGCCGAGGCGCGGATGCCGAGCTTCGGCTCGGTCTTGCCCGCGTGGAATCCCGGCCGCGCCGTATCGATCAGGAACGCGGACACGCCCTTCGCACCGATGCCCGGCGTCGTGATCGCGAACAGCACGATGTACTTCGCGACCGGTCCGGACGTGATCCAGCTCTTCTTGCCGTTGATGACCCAGTCGCCGCTCGCGTTCTTCGTCGCGCGCGTATGCATCGCGGACGCGTCGGAGCCCGACTGCGGCTCGGTCAGCGCGTACGCGCCGATCGCCTCGCCCGACGCGACCGCGCGCACGTACTTCTGCTTCTGCTCCTCGGTGCCGTATTTCAGGATGCCGTTGCAGTACAGCGAATTGTTGACGGACATGATCGTCGAATGCGCGCAGTCGGCCGCCGCGATCTCGATCATCGCGAGCGCGTACGAGACCGGATCGAGGCCCGCCCCGCCGTATTCGTGCGGCACTTCGATGCCCATCAGGCCGAGCTGGCCCATCTCGCGGATGTTGTCGAGCGGGAACTCGCCGGACTTGTCGAACTCGGCCGCGACCGGCGCGATGCGCTTCTGCGCGAAATCGCGCGCGATCGACTGGATCGACAGCTGATCTTCGGTGTAGCGGAAATCCATGGCGAGCTCCCTGGGGCCGACGCGACACGGCCCAAGGGCCGGACCGCGAATTCTAGCCGCTTCGGGGCCCGCCACGCCCGTTGCAGACGATCGCCCGCTCGCTCCGCAGGTCGACTAGAATCCGGGCGGGGAGTCGGGAGTGAGGTTGCACATGTCGTGGCATGCCGCGAAAGCTTTGCTTGCCGTTATCCCCGGCGCGCATCAATTCATCGCCTCGCCGACCGGACAGGCCTGGCGCCATTGGCTCGCCATGCACTTCGAGGAGCGGCGGCACTATACCTTCACGCAGTTCCTGCGCCTGCCGACGCAGCTCGATGCCTTGACCGGCCCGGTGCTCGACTTTCTCGGCAAGCAGGAGACGTTGCGCATCATCGTGATGGGCTGCTCGAGCGGTGCCGAGCCGTACACGATCTCATCGACGCTGCTCCAGCGCCGGCCCGATCTCGCCGTCGAGATCGACGCATTCGACATCGATCGCGACACGCTGGCGATCGCGCGCGGCGGCACGTACGACGCCAAGGATGTGTTCTCGAACCCGCTGGTTACGGAGTCGTTCGCCGCTGCGATGTTCGACCGCGACGGCGAGCGCATGACCGTCAGGCCCGCCGTCGCGGCGCGCATTGCGTTTCATCTCAAGGATGCGGCGGAGCCGCGCCTGCGCTCCGAGCTGGCGCCGGCCGACATCGTGTTCGCGCAGAACATGATGTGCAACCTGCGCCGACCGCTCGCCGCACGTGTATTCGACAATGCCGTGGCCTTGTTGAAACCGCGTGCAGCGCTGTTCGTCGATGGCATGGACGTCGACATGCGTCAGCGCCGCAGCCGCGCGTTCGGCCTCGAGCCGCTCGACTACGAGATCGAGCGGATCCATCGCGAAGCCGCCGTCGTGCGCGGCGAGCGCTATCCGTGGGAAGCGGCCGGGCTCGAGCCGTTCTCGAGCGATCGCCGAGACTGGAAACGCCGCTACGCGACGGTCTTCCTCAAAGGCGCGGCCATGTGAGCGATCTCAGCGCGCTTCGGATCTGAAATCGCACGGAGCGCCGCGCACGCGCTGATCCAGCATCCACGGCAGCAGCGCCGCCTCGCCGTAGGCGCGATGCCAGATCACGTGCTGCTCGCCTGCGTACTCGGTGTAACGCGGCTTGCCGCCCATCGCGCGCAGCGCGCGCACGACCGCGCGCGAGCCGACCATCGCGCCGCCGTAGCCGGTCTCGATGTTGGTGTCGTTGTCCGTCTCGCCGTGGAAGATCCATTGCGGCACGTCGCGGATCGTCGCGAGGCCGGTAAGCTCGGTCATGCCCGACATCGGCACTCCGGCGGCGAAGCATTGCGGCCAGGTCTTCAGCGCATCCCAGACGCCGGTGCCGCCGTCGGAAATCCCGGTCAGGATCACGCGGCGCGGATCGATGGGCCAGCGCTTGAGCGCATCGCGCACGACGGCCTCGATGCGCTCGGGCGGCCAATAGGCTCCGGTCGTCTGCGGCGCCGCGTACACCAGCGGCACATTGGCGTCGATCGCCTGGTCGATCAGCTCCATCGAGCCGTTGCCGTAACCGGCGAGCTGCGATTCGTTGTCGGTGCCGTCCTGCCAGTCGCCGTGCAGGAACACGATCAGCGGCAGCAGCTCGCCGTTGCGGCGGCCCGGCGTCTGGATCGCGCGATACGGCACATGGATCGCATCGTCGGTCCAGTACTTGCCGAGCTCGGCGTTCTGGACGGCGCCGGCAGGCGCGACCGCGAACGCGGTGACGAGGAAAGCGAGCAGCAGACGCAAGGCGGATGGCGTGGACGCGTTCAAGGGGCGCGGAGCATAGCGGTCCGACACGGACAGCGCACGCGCAGAAACGTTGACCTTGGACTCCGGCCTCGTTAGGCTAGCATTTATCTTTCGATCAAGATACATGGATACATGCTGGATCTTGCTGCCACATCGGCCCTGCTCCGGCTTCTGTCCGATCCGACGCGCGTGCGCCTGCTGGCGCTGCTCGAGCGCGAGGAGCTGACCGTCGCCGAGCTTTCATCCGTGCTGCGCCTTGCGCAGCCGCGCGTGTCGACGCATCTGGCCAAGCTCAAGGAAGCGGGCCTCGTGCGCGACCGGCGCGCCGGCGTGTCCTCGTACTACCGCTACAACGCCGAGATCGATCCGCGCGAGAACGCCTTGCTGCTCGCGCTCAAGGAAAGCGTCGACGACGCGCTGCTGCGCGACGATGAAGTCCGCCTGCCTTCGGTCCTGGCCAAGCGCGCACGCGCCGAGGGCTGGGCCGACTCGGTCGCCGGCGACATGGAGCGCCACTACTCGCCGGGCCGGACCTGGGAAGCGCTGGCGCGCGGGATGCTGCAGCTGGTCGAGACGGGCGACGTGCTCGACGTCGCCTCCGGCGACGGCGTGCTGGCCGAGCTGCTCGCACCGCGCGCGCATTCGATCGTCTGTGTCGACGCGAGCGAGCGGGTCGTGGCGGCAGCGCGCGAGCGGCTCAAGGGATTCGCCAACGTCGAGGTCCGCACCGGCGACATGCACGCGCTCGAATTTCCGGCCAGGAGCTTCGATCTGGTTTTGCTGCTGCATGCCCTCACCTACAGCGAGAAGCCCGCGGTTGCGGTCGCCGAAGCCGCGCGGGTGTTGCGCAAGGGCGGCCGCGTGCTCGCGATGACGCTCGGCAAGCACGCGCACCGCACGGCGGTCGAGCCGTTCGATCATCGCAATCTCGGCTTCAGACCCGAAGAGCTGCGCGAGCTCGCGCGCGCGGCGAAGCTCGACGTCGTCGCCTGCGAGCGGCTGACGCGCGAGCGCCGCCCGCCGCATTTCGAAGTGCTGAGCCTGCTGGCGAGGAAACCATGAGCACCGAACTTCCCTTTCTGAATCCGGCGCGCGCGAAAGCGCTGCTCGATGCGCTGTCGAAGCGGATTCTCGTTCTCGACGGTGCAATGGGCACGATGGTGCAGAGCTACCGCCTCGACGAGGCCGACTATCGCGGCGATCGCTTCGCGGACGGCTTCGATCGCCGGCACGAGCCCGATCGCGACGCGGCGACGAGGCCTGGCATCGACCTCAAGGGCAACAACGACCTCCTGACGCTGACGCGGCCGGACGTGATTTCGGCGATCCACGCGGCGTATCTCGACGCGGGCGCCGATCTCGTCGAAACCAACACGTTCAACGCGACCGCGGTCAGCCAGGCCGACTACAAGCTCGAGCACCTGGTCTACGAGCTCAACCGCGAAGGTGCGCGGCTCGCGCGCGCCGCGTGCGATGCCGCGCAAACCCGGACACCCGACCAGCCGCGTTTCGTGATCGGCGTGCTCGGCCCGACCAGCCGCACCGCGTCGATCAGCCCGGACGTGAACGATCCCGGCTTCCGCAACACGAGCTTCGACGAGCTGCGCGCGACGTATCGCGAGGCGGCCGAGGGCCTCGTCGACGGCGGCGCGGACGTGATCATGGTCGAGACGATCTTCGACACGCTGAACGCGAAAGCGGCGCTGTACGCGATCGACGAATTGTTCGAAGCGCGCGGCGCACGGCTGCCGGTCATGATCTCGGGCACGATCACGGATCTTTCGGGCCGCACGTTGTCCGGACAGACCGCCGAGGCGTTCTACGCGTCGATGCGCCATGCGCGACCGCTTTCGATCGGGCTCAACTGCGCGCTCGGGGCGGCAGAGCTGCGCCAATATGTGGACGTGCTCGCCGGCGTCGCCGATTGCCGCGTCAGCACGCATCCCAATGCCGGCCTGCCGAATGCGTTCGGCGAATACGACGAGACCCCGGAGCATATGGCCGCGATCATCGGCGAGTTCGCGCACGCGGGTTTCGTGAACCTGGTCGGCGGCTGCTGCGGCACGACGCCTGCGCATATCAAGGCGATTGCCGACGCGGTGCGCGGCGTCGCGCCACGCGCGTTGCCTTCTTCGGCGGTTCGCGAAGCCGCATGACGCCTGTGCTTGCGACAAGGCGCCCCTTCTCCCGCTTGCGGGAGAAGGCTGGGATGAGGGCAAGCTGCCTCAATGTCTCATCCTTGCGCGATCTGTCATGCGCGCGCTCGGCGCGCGAACCCCTCATCCCAATCCTTCTCCCGCAAGGGGAGAAGGGCTAAAGAGTCGCTTCACATTGGATACGAATTCCCCCCGCCCTACGCGCCTCTCCGGCCTCGAGCCGCTGGTGATCACGCCCGATCTGCTTTTCGTCAACATCGGCGAGCGCACCAACGTCACCGGCAGCGCGCAGTTCCGCAAGCTGATCAAGGAAGAGCGCTACGAGGAAGCCGTCGATGTCGCGCGCCAGCAGGTCGCGAGCGGTGCGCAGATCCTCGACGTCAACATGGATGAAGGCCTGATCGATTCCGAAGCCGCGATGACGCGATATCTGAACCTGATCGCGTCCGAGCCGGACATCGCGCGCGTGCCGGTCATGGTCGATTCGTCGAAGTGGAGCGTGATCGAAGCCGGCCTGAAGTGCCTGCAGGGCAAGGGCGTGGTCAATTCGATTTCGCTGAAGGAAGGCGAAGAGGTCTTCATCGAGCACGCGCGCAAGGTGCTGCGCTACGGTGCGGCCGCGGTCGTGATGGCGTTCGACGAGAAAGGCCAGGCCGACACGGCGGCGCGCAAGGTCGAGATCTGTTCGCGCGCGTACGCGGTCCTGACCGAGAAGGTCGGATTTCCGGCCGAGGACATCATCTTCGATCCGAACATCTTCGCGATCGGGACCGGCATCGAGGAGCACGACAACTACGCGGTCGATTTCATCGAGGCCACGCGCAAGATCAAGGCGACGCTGCCGCATTGCCACGTATCGGGCGGCGTATCGAACGTTTCGTTCTCGTTTCGCGGCAACAACACGGTGCGCGAGGCGATCCACGCGGTGTTCCTCTATCACGCGATCCGCGCCGGCATGGACATGGGCATCGTCAACGCCGGCGCGTTGCCGATCTACGACGACCTCGACCCGGAGCTGCGCGAGCGCGTCGAGGATGTCGTGCTGAACCGGCGCAAGGACGCCACCGAGCGGCTGCTCGAGATCGCCGAGCGCTACAGGGCGAGAAAGGGCGAGGCGCCCGTCGAAAATCTCGCCTGGCGCCGCCTGCCGGTCAAGGCGCGGCTCAGCCACGCGCTCGTGCATGGCATCGACGCCTACGTCGACGCCGACACCGAGGAAGCGCGCCAGCTGAGCTCGCGGCCCCTCGACGTCATCGAAGGCCCGCTGATGGACGGCATGAACGTCGTCGGCGATCTGTTCGGATCGGGCAAGATGTTCCTGCCGCAGGTCGTGAAGTCGGCGCGCGTCATGAAAAAAGCGGTCGCCTATCTCTTGCCGTACATCGAAGCGGAGAAGGTGCGCACTGGCGACACGGCCCAGTCGAACGGCAAGATCGTCATGGCAACGGTCAAGGGCGACGTGCACGACATCGGCAAGAACATCGTCGGCGTCGTGCTCCGCTGCAACAATTTCGAGGTCGTGGATCTCGGCGTGATGGTGCCGGCGCAGAGGATTCTGGACATCGCGAAGGCCGAGCGCGCCGACATGATCGGTCTCTCGGGCCTGATCACGCCCTCGCTCGAGGAGATGAGCCACGTCGCCAAGGAGATGCAGCGCCAGGAATTTCACGTGCCGCTCCTGATCGGCGGCGCTACGACTTCGCGCGCGCACACGGCGCTCAAGATCGAGCCGCATTACAAGGCGCCGACCGTGTGGGTGAAGGACGCCTCGCGTGCCGTCGGTGTCGCGCAATCGCTGATCTCGAAGGAGCTGGTCGACGAATTCCTCGCGCGCGTGCGCGCGGAATACGCCGAGATTCGCGAGCGGCACAAGGATCGCAGCGGCGCCAAGAAGCTCGTGACGCTCGACAAGGCGCGCGCGCAGCGCTTCGACGGCGGCTGGTCGAGCTACTCGCCGCCGCGCCCGGAGAAACCCGGCGTCACGGTCTTCGACGACTATCCTCTGGCCGAGCTCGTCGAGCGCATCGACTGGACGCCGTTCTTCAGCGCGTGGGAACTTTCGGGCCGATTCCCTGCGATTTTCGACGACGCAGTGGTCGGTTCGCAGGCGACCGAGCTCTATCGCGATGCGCGCGCGATGCTGGACAAGATCGTCGCGGAGAAGTGGCTGACGGCGCGCGGCGTGATCGGTTTGTGGCCCGCTTGCGCGGACGGCGACGACGTCGTGCTGAGGCGGCAGCCTGCCGACACTCTTCATTTCCTGCGCCAGCAAGCCGACAAGCCGGCCGATCGCCCGGACTTCTGCCTCGCCGACTTCATCGCGCCGAAATCATCCGGCGTCGACGACTGGATCGGCGCGTTCGCCGTGACCGCCGGCATCGGCATCGAAGAGCACCTGCAGCGCTTCGAGCGCGAGCACGACGACTATTCGTCGATCCTGCTGAAGGCGCTCGCCGACCGGCTCGCCGAAGCGTTCGCGGAGCGGCTGCACGAACGCGTGCGCCGCGAGTTCTGGGGATATGCCGCCGACGAATCGCTCGACAACGAAGCGTTGATCGGCGAGAAGTACCGCGGCATCCGCCCCGCGCCCGGATACCCGGCGTGTCCCGATCACACCGAGAAGGCGACGCTGTTCCGGCTGCTCGACGCGACCAGGAATGCCGGCATCGAGCTCACCGACAGCTTCGCGATGTATCCGACCGCCGCGGTCTCGGGCTGGTACTTTTCGCACCCGCAAAGCCAGTATTTCGTCGTCGGCCGCCTGACCAAGGAACAGGTCGCAGACTATGCCAAGCGCAAGGGCTGGTCGCTCGCCGAGGCCGAGCGCTGGCTGGCGCCGAATCTCGACTACGATCCGGAATAGAGCGCGGTATTTTCGCGTTCCGTTTGCGCGCCCGAAAAGAAGCGCCATCTCCTCCGCACATCCCG
>DAISJF010000002.1:0-17550 GCA_036821625.1 Rhodanobacteraceae bacterium | reverse complement strand
ATGCGGACGCATTCGTCGACACCGACGCGAAGCGGCTCGCTGCCGCCCGCGAGCATCACACCGGCGAGCCGGAAGCGTTTCTCGTTGTCGCGCGGAAGATCCTCGCCGCGCAGCGCATAGCCGTCCATCGCGGAATTCGCGAACGGTGGAATCGCGTACGGCGCGACGACGTCGACGGCCAGCACGCGGCCGAGCGCGCGGTCGAGACGAACGCGATCGACCGCGACGCGTCGTTGCCGGCACAGATCCACGATGCATCGCCGCGCCTCGTCGACGGACAATCCGGTCGGAAACTCACTCGCGCGTTCGAGGGGCATCGGCGTAGGCGGCAAAATCCTCGGGTGTGTTGAGATTATGGAACTGCTGCCGCCGGTCGGCGAAATCAACGTCGATCGCGGCGATCGCGTCCTGCCATTCCCGGACGCCCTGCCCCGCCATGTCGGCGACGGCGGCGGCTTCGGCCAGCTCGCGCCGATAGAGCGCGAACAATGGCTGACGGCGCTCTGCGTCATGCGCGACGGCAGCGGACGCATGGCTTCGATCCATCGCCGCCAGCAATCGCGGCGCGAGGTCGTGCGGCGGTCGCGGCGAATCGACCGGCAGCGTCAGGACTCGCGGCGCCGTCGCATGTGCGAGCGCGCTCGCAACGCCGGCGAGCGGTCCGCGGAATCCGGCGGCGAGATCCGCGTAAACGGTTCCGTAGCGCGCATAGTCGTGGCGATGCCGATTCGCGACGATCAGGAGCTCGGCGTCTTCGAATGGCTTCGTGCGCCGCACGTGCATCGCGCAGTAGTCGATCACCCATTCGATCAGCGGCCGCCCGCCGAGCGGCTCGAGCCCTTTGTCGCGACCGCCAAGACGCGTCGCCGCTCCGCCGGCAAGGATCGCGACCGTGAGCGAAGGCGTCGGCATCGCGAACTCAGCGCTTGCGGCGCTTGGCGTGTCGGATCAGGCGCTGGCGCCGGCGCTGCTGGCCTTCGGTCAGCTCGTTGCGACGGCCCGCGAACGGGTTTTCCTTCTCGCTGAAATCGATGCGGATCGGCGTGCCTTCCAGCCGATAGCGCTTGCGGAAGAAATTCTCGAGATAGCGCCGGTAGCCGTCGGCGATGTGTTTGGTGCGCGAGCCGTGGATCACGATCGTCGGCGGATTCGTTCCGCCCGGATGCGCGTAGCGCAGCTTCGGCGCATGTCCGCGCACGAGCGGCGGCTGATAGCCTTGATAGGCCGCTTCGAGCGCGCGCGTCAGCTCGGACGAGGTGAGGCGGCGATTCGCCGACGCGTGCGCGCGGTCCACGGCCTTCATCAGGTCGCCGACGCCGGTGCCGTGCTTGGCGGAAATGAAAATCTGCCGCGCCCACGGCACGAAATCGAGCTTGCGCGACAGCGAAGCGCGGCACTGCTCGCGCTGGTAACGATCGAGCCCATCCCACTTGTTCACCGCAATCACGAGCGCACGCCCCGACTCGAGCACGTGTCCGATCAGCGAAGCGTCCTGGTCGGCGACGCCTTCGCGCGCGTCGAGCATCAGCACCGTCACGTTTGCCGCCTCGACCGCCTGCAGCGATTTGATCACGCTGAATTTCTCGAGCGCCTCTTCGACGCGCGCACGGCGCCGCACGCCGGCCGTATCGATCAGCGTGTAGCGGCGGCCATCGCGCTCGAGCGGCACGCGGATCGAGTCGCGCGTCGTTCCCGGCAGCTCGGAAGCGATGACGCGCTCTTCGCCGAGCAGGCGGTTGACCAATGTCGACTTGCCGACGTTCGGGCGACCGACGATCGCGACGCGCACGGCGTCGTCACGGTCGTCCGAAACCGCATCCTCGTCGATGGCCGGCAGCATCGGGGCCACGACCTCGAGTACCGCGCCCACGCCGCGACTGTGCGCCGCGGACACGGGCAGCGTCATCGCGATCCCGAGCGCCGCGAACTCGGCGAGTGCGCTCTCTTCGTCGAGTCCGTCGACCTTGTTGACGAGCAACACGGTAGGCTTCGAGGCGCGGCGCAGTCGATCGAGGATATTGCGGTCGGTCGGCAGCAGGCCATCGCGCGCATCTACGATGAGCAGCACGACGTCGGCTTCGGCGATCGCGATATCGACCTGGCTCGCGGTCTGCGCAGCAAGCCCTTGCGCATCATCGACGAGGCCGCCGGTGTCGACGACGACGAAGTGCTTGTCCGCCATGAGCCGGCAGATGCCGTAATGGCGATCGCGCGTCACGCCCGGAAGATCGGCGACCAGCGCATCGCGCGTGCGTGTGAGCACGTTGAAGAGGGTCGACTTGCCGACGTTCGGCCGGCCGACGAGGGCGACTACCGGGAGCATGGTCGTTCAGAGAGTACCTTGATCGCGCCGTCGACGAACTGACGCGCTTCTTCCCCTCTCCCGCTTGCGGGAGAGGGTGGGGTGAGGGCAATCGGAGTGAACACGTCGAAAAAGGAAACGGAACGCTTCGTCCGGCTCCCCTCATCCGGCCTTCGGCCGGAACCTCCCGCAAGCGGGAGAGGCGATATTTCAGCGCAGGCTGTATGCGCCGACGTGCCCCTTCACGTCCTCGACGTACACGATGTCGCCGATGACGAGCGGCGTGCTTTCAATCGGCTTCTTGCTGAGCCGCTCGCGCGCGGCGAACTTGCCTTCGTCGAGGCTGAGCCAGTGCACGAAGCCTTCGCTGTCGCCGATCACCACATACTTGCCCTGCACGGCCGGCGTGCTGAGCCAGCGATACTTGAGCTGATCCTGCTTCCACAGGCTGGCGCCCGTCTCGCGATCGAAGGCCCAGACGTTGCCCTCCGCGTCGGCGAGCACGACCGAGTTGTCGGCCGCCGCGACGCCGCCGTAGCTCGACACATCACGCTGCCACATCGGCCGTCCGTTGTCGGCGGCGAATTCGGCGACCTGGCCGCGGTAGCCCACGGCGACGATGTTGGATCCGGCCACCACGAGATCGCCGTCCACGTCGGCGAGTCGCTCGACTTCGGTGCGTCCTTCGCCGGTCGAGAGCGTCTGCACCCAGAGCGGATTGCCGTCGGCCAGACGCACCGCGTAGAGCTTGCCGTTGTCGAAGCCGTCGTAGACCGTGTCGTTGACGATCAGCGGCGGGGAATTGCCGCGAAGGCTCAGCGCAGGCACGGACTGATCGAACACCCACTTGCGGCTGCCGTCCTTTGCGTCGAGCCCGGTCAGACGCCCGTCGACCGTGTGCACGACGACGATCTCTCCGGAAATCGCCGGCCGCGCGATGACCTCCGACGAGACCTGCACGTTCCAGCGCTCGCTTCCGTCCTGTGCAGACAGCGCATAGACCTCGCCGTCCAGCGTGCCGACGACGAAGAGGTCGCCCTGCACGGCCGGGCCGCCCGACCAGCGCAGCGAGTTTTCGCCGCGCTTCCACAGCCAGCCGTGCCGCTCCCCAAGGCGCTTCTGCCAGAGCGTGCGGCCGGTCGTCGCATCGAGCGCCTCGATGGTGCCGTCGACGCTCGCAGCATACAGACGACCTTCGACGACCGCCGGCGCGAGACGCGCGCCAGAGTCGCCCGCGCCGTCGCCGACGCCTTCGCTCCAGATCCGCTGCACCTGCACGGTCGGGGTGAACTCGGTCAGCGGGGTCGGCGGTTCGACGTTGTCCTTCTTGCCCAGACTCTTGAGCCAGTTGCAGCCGCCGAGCGCGACGCCGAGCGCGACCAGGATCAGGACCGAGAAACGCTTCATGAGCCTTTGCTCTCCTTGGCGGGCGCCTGTGCCTCCGGCGCCGATGCGAGATTGTCGAGCTTCATCTGCACGAACGTGCGTCCAGGCGACTGCGGGTCCAGGTGCGAAAGCGCGTCCTGATACGCCGCGCGCGCCTCATCGGCACGATGGAGCTGGGTAAGGATGTCGCCGCGCACTTCGCCGGCGAGCGCCACGTAGCTGCCCTTCGGCAGCGCATCGATCAGCTTGAGCGCGGCGTCCGCGTCGCCCTGCGCGAGCTTGATCTTGGCCAGACTGATGCCGGCGAGCTCGGTCAGCGCCTCAGCGCCGCCATGCTGCTGCGCCCATTCGAGATCGGCCGCGGCATCCTTGAGGTCGCCCTTGGCATTGGCGATCTCGGCTGAGCGCATCGCGGCGAGACTCGCGTATGCAGTGTCCGGATAGTCCTTGCGCAACGCGTCGGCGATTGTCTTTGCGTCGTCGTCGTGCTTGGCGGCGATCGCCTCGACCAGCGCCTGATACTGCGTCGCCGCCTCGACGACGTGACGCGCACGGTGCGTCTTCCACTGCTGCCAGCCGAAGATCAGAACCAGGCCGAGCGCGATCCCGACCGCGATCGACATCGCGTTTTCGCGCAACCACTTCTGGACGAGCTCGCCTTGCTCGTGTTCGTCGAGAATGTCAACGTCAAAAGCCATGAAATCTCCGCACAGGACTGGGACCGCGGTGCAGCAGTCGGATGCGCGAACGCAGGCGACGACTCCGGTTCGCGGATGCCCGCGAAACCGCGCAAGGTTATCAGGAAACCGCGGACCGGCGGCCGGCGCAGGTCCGCGGAGGGTTACGGATTCAGGATCGCGTCAGAAGTCCGGCGGCGGCGATTCCGCGCCGCTTGCGCCGAACACGCGCAGACGCGCGACATTGGCGTGCCGGAACGGCGCGAGGTCGATCACCTTGCCGTCGACGCTGACTTCGGTGCCTTCCGCGTTGCCGAGTCGCACCGACAGCGGCGAATCGCTCGTATAACGGCGCTCGGCGCCGGCCGGCAGGATTCCGTATTCGAGCTTGCTGCCGTCCGCGCCGACGATCTCGACCCAGCTCGCCGCGGACAACTTCAGCACCAGCGCATGCGCGCCCGACGGCGCGGATGCTTCCGGCGCAGTCGCCGGCGTCGTCGAAGCGAACGGCGCCATCGACGCGACGACCGGCATCTGCTCCTGCTTCGGCGGCTCGGCCGATGCCGACGACGGCGACGGAGTCGTGGCGGCCGTCTCAGCGGACGATGACGATGCGACGGCGTCGCCCGCCGGCGCAGCCGAGACCTCGGCGCTCTGCGGATCGGCCGCAGCGGGAAGTTGCTGCGCGGCCGGTGGAATCGCGATCGACGTTCCCGGGTTGTCCAGCGATGTCGTCGGCGCGAGGTTCTGCTCCAGACCGCCGTGGGTCGCGAGCCACACCGCGGGCACGACGATCAGTGCCGTCAGGATCAGATACGTCGCGCTGACCGAATAGCGGTCGATCAGATAGCGCGAGCGCGAAACCTTGCCGGTCGCGACCAGCGGCGCGACGTGCGCATGCGTGGCCGCGATCGTTTCGGCGGCGATGGTCGGAATGCCGACGAGGCGCGCGTAGCTCGAGAGATACCCGCGCAGGTAGACGTTCTGGTCGATGCCGGCGTAATCGTCGTCCTCGAGTCGCCCGATCAGCCGCAAGGGCAGTTTAAGGCGCTGCGCGACTTCGCTGCGGCTGAGGCCCTTGGTTTCGCGCGCTGCGCGAAGCCGTTGGCCGAACGAGGGTTGAGCGTCGTGCTCCGGGATGGCGAGGTTCATTTCCTCCGCCGCGCGTGGCATGGCTTCGGGTAACGCCTTGCCGTCTTGTTCAGGCTCTTCGGCTCTCATGATGTGCCTTCCGGATGACAGCGGCAGTGCGAGCTGGCCGTTGTCCTGTTCGATCGAAGCACCGCTCCCCTGCTCTGCGGAGACCGGGCCCGCCCCTTTTGCGGCCTTTTCGTCGAATGTTTGTTCGCCGCCCGTATTCATGACTGATTCTGCGCGTTGAGCGCACGTGCTTGTTGTGACTCAGGAAACGATTGCAGAAGCCGGCGGGTGTAGTCGCTGGCGGCATTCCCGTTGCCCAGGCGCAGCTCAATGTTGCGCCCCAGCATCAGCGATTCCGGACGCGGCGTACCCACCGATTCGAAGCGCTGCATGAAGGCCCGCGCCTTGAAGTAGTCGCCCTTTTCGTAGAGGACGGAAGCCAGCTGGAACAGCGCCTCGGCGTTGTTCGGGGAGCGGTCCAGCGCGGCTCGCAGAGCCGTTTCTGCCGGGTCGGGCTTGCCTGCCTTGAGCAGGCACGTGCCCGCATTCGTCAGCGCGACTTCCGGCGTGTTGTAGAACGGATCCGCGATCGCTCGATCGAAATAGCCCGAGGCCTCGTCGTATCGGCCGACCTTGCACAGGAACGCGCCGTAGTTGTTCAACTCGTTGCCGCCCTTCGGCCGGAGCTGCGCGGCGCGACGGTAGTGCTCTTCGGCCTGCTTGGCGTCGCCGATGCGTTCGTAGAGCACGCCGAGCACCGTGTGCGCGTCGACGTAGTCCGGGTCGTAGGTCAGGGCCTTCTGGAGATCCTCGAGCGCCGTCTTGAGGTTCCCCTGCTGCATGTACTTCTGGCCGAGCTCGGTGTGGACGCGCGCGGCCTCGGCCTTTTCGCTGGCGGCGCTCTCCTTCTTGACGTTGCCCGAGCCGCCGGTCGTGCACGCGGCCAGCAGCGCGGCGAGCGCGATCGCGAGCCACGGCGCCAGCGCGTCACGCCGCATCGGCCATCCCCTCTTCGACCTTGCGCCGGAACTCGGCCTGGCGCCGCGTGCGGTCCATGACCTGGCCCTTGAGCTGGCCGCAGGCCGCGTCGATGTCTTCGCCGCGCGTGCGCCGGACCATGGTCAGCACGTCCGCGTCGAGCAGCGTCTTCTGGAACGCGCGGATCGTCTCCTCGCCCGAGCGGCTGAAACGGGTGCCGTGGAACGGGTTGAACGGGATCAGGTTGACCTTGGACGGCAGGCGTCGCATCAGCTTGATCAGCTGGCGCGCGTGCTCGGGCTTGTCGTTGACGCCGTCGAGCATCGTGTATTCGAACGTCACCGTCGTGCGCGGGCGCCGCTGCGCGTAGCGCGCACAGGCGGCGAGCAGCTCGGAGATCGGGTACTTGCGATTGAGCGGCACGAGCTCGCTGCGCAGCTCGTCGTTCGGTGCGTGCAGCGAGACGGCCAGCGAAACGTCGCTCTCTTCCGAGAGCCTGTCGATCATCGGCACGAGCCCGGCCGTCGACAAAGTGACGCGCTTGTTGGCGAGGCCGAAGCCGAGATCGTCGCGCATCACGCTCATTGCGCGCACGACGTTGTCGAAATTGAGGAGCGGCTCGCCCATGCCCATCATCACGACGTTGGTCAGCTTGCGCTGGCGATGCGGCACGTTGCCGAGATGCTTCGCCGCGACGAACACCTGGCCGATGATCTCGGCGGAGGAGAGATTGCGGTTGAATCCCTGCGTTCCGGTCGAGCAGAACTGGCAGTTGAGGCCGCAGCCGATCTGCGAGGATACGCACAGCGTGCCGCGGCTCGTCTCCGGGATGAACACGGTCTCGATGGCGTTGCCGCTGTCCATGCCGAGCAGCCACTTGTGCGTCGCATCGGCGGCCTGCTTCTCGAACAGTATCTTGGGCGGGACGATTTCGGCCGCGTTTTCCAGCTTTTCGCGCAAGGCCTTGCCGATGTCGGTCATCGCGCCGAAGTCGGTGACCTGACGGTGGTAGATCCATTTCATGACCTGCTCGGCCCGATACGGCTTCTCGCCGAGCTCTGCGAACGCGTCGCGCAGACCCTGGCGGTCGTAGTCGAGCAGGTTGATCTTCGCCGTCGTCACCGCTTCACGCCCTCACTGCGGACACAATTCTATTTCTGAGAAAAAGTATGCAATTTCCACTTTAGCAGTTTCCGGCGCGTCCGAGCCGTGCACCGCGTTGGCATCGATCGATTGCGCGAAGTCGGCGCGGATCGTTCCCGGCGCGGCCTTCTTCGGATCGGTCGCACCCATGAGGTCACGGTTCTTCGTGATCGCGCTTTCCCCTTCGAGCGCCTGGATCATCACCGGTCCCGAAATCATGAAATCGACGAGCGGCTTGAAGAACGGACGCTCGCGATGCACCGCATAGAATCCTTCCGCTTCGCGACGCGACAGATACTTCATCTTCGCAGCAACGATCTTGAGGCCCGCTTTCTCGAAACGACTGTAGATCTCGCCGATGACGTTCTTGGCGACGGCATCGGGTTTGATGATGGAAAGCGTGCGCTCCAGCGCCATCGCTGCTTGACTCCTGTGCGTTCGGTGGGAATGGATAGAGCCCGCCGCTGTTATAGCGCCAAATGCGCGGCAATCCGCAGGCTTAGCTCACAAATCCGTGGCGGATTCTAGCTAAAAAACGCTGCGATTGACATCTCTTTGAGCCGCCCGATTTGACCCCCGGCGGCGCCGCGCCGTACGATTCAAACGCTCGTTTGACTGGCACCGCGGACATCTATCCATCCGCACCGGAACCTCTGCGGCGTGAACGCTCCCAACTTCTCCACGAAAGACCGCATCCTCGGTGCTGCGGAGACCCTGTTCGCGCGGCATGGATTCGCCGGCGCGTCGCTGCGGCAGGTCACGGCGGCGGCGAACGTCAATCTCGCGGCGGTGAACTACCACTTCGGCTCGAAGGACAACCTGATCGAGGAAGTGTTCCGCCGGCGCCTCGACGAGTTGAATGCGCGCCGCATTGACGCGCTGAAGGCCGCGATGATCGTGGCGGAGCCGCGACTCGACGATGTGCTCGGCGCTTTCATACGGCCCGCGCTCGAGCTCTCTCTCGACCGCGGCGGCGGGCACGCCTTCATGCGCGTGCTCGCGCGCGCGTATGCGGAACACGACGAGCGTCTGCGCCGCTTCCTTTCGGACAACTACGGCCACGTGCTCCGCGAGTTCGCCGGCGCGCTCGGCCGCCTGCTCCCGCACCTGGACAAGGAAGAGCTCTACTGGCGTCTGGATTTCATCACGGGCGCGCTGACGCATTCGATGGCCGACTTCGGGCCGATGAAGCGTCGGGGCCCGGTCTCCGAAGAGGCGCATCGCGAGAGGGCCGCAGGACACCTGATCCGTTTCGCGGCCGCGGGCTTGCTGGCGCCCTGACCATTAAATCGTTTCATATTTAGTACATTAGGACATAAACCTAAGAAACGTCATGACGAAAAATCCACTCCGAATCCGTAAGGTTGCCGTGCTCGGCGCGGGCGTAATGGGTGCACAGATCGCCGCGCACCTCGCCAACGCCGACGTCGAAACGCGTCTGTTCGATCTGCCCGCGAAAGACGGCGACAAGAACGGGATCGTCCTCAAGGCGCTGCAAAACCTTTCCAAGCTCTCGCCGAGCCCGCTGGCGGACAAGAACCGAGCCGCCGCGATCACGCCGGCCAACTACGATCAGGATCTCGCGGCGCTGAAGGACTGCGATCTCGTCATCGAGGCGATCGCGGAACGTCTGGACTGGAAGCTCGACCTTTACCGCAAGATTGCTCCATATCTATCTGATAATGCAGTAGTTGCGAGCAACACATCCGGCCTATCGATCAACGCGCTGGCCGAGGCGCTGCCGGCCAGACTCCGCCCGCGCTTCAGCGGAATCCATTTCTTCAATCCGCCGCGCTACATGCATCTGGTCGAGCTGATCCCCGACCGCGAGACAGATCGCGCGATCCTGGCCGGACTCGAAGCGTTCCTGACGACGACGCTCGGCAAAGGCGTCGTCTACGCGAAGGACACCCCGAACTTCATCGGCAACCGCATCGGCGTGTTTTCGATTCTTGCGACGATGCACCACACCGCCGCATTCGGCCTCGGTTTCGACATCGTCGACGCGCTGACCGGCCCCGCGATCGGCCGGCCAAAAAGTGCGACCTATCGGACCGCCGACGTGGTCGGACTCGACACGATGGCGCACGTGATCAAGACGATGGCCGACACGCTGCCGAACGATCCGTGGCATCGCTACTTCGCGACGCCGGACTGGCTCGCCGCGCTGATCGAGAAAGGCGCGCTCGGCCAGAAGAGCGGCGCCGGCATCTACTGCAAGCTCGGCAAGGACATACGGGTGCTCGATCCGGCGAAACGCGACTACCGTGCCTCGGCGCAGGAAGCGAGCGCGGAAACGGCCGCGATCCTCGCGCTCAAGGACCCTGCCGAGAAATTCGCGAAGCTCCGGGCTTCGGGCGACCCGCAGGCCCAGTTCCTCTGGTCGACGTTCCGCGATCTCTTCCACTACACCGCATTCCATCTCGCCGATATCGCCGACACCGCGCGCGATGTCGACTTCGCGATCCGCTGGGGTTACGGCTGGAAGCTCGGTCCGTTCGAAACCTGGCAGGCGGCGGGCTGGCAGCAAGTTGCACAGTGGATCGCCGAAGACATCAGCGCAGGCAAGACGATGAGCGACGCGCCGCTGCCCTCATGGGTCACGGACGGTCGCCGCGGCGTGCATCATGCGGCGGGCTCGTTCTCGCCGAAGAGCGGCAAGGACGAGCCGCGCTCGTCGCATCCGGTCTACAGGCGGCAGCTCTTCCCGGACGCGCTGATCGGCGAGAAGCCCGATACGGGCACGACCGTCTGGGAAAACGACGGCGTGCGGCTCTGGCATCTCGGCGATGATGTCGGCATCGCTTCGTTCAAGACCAAGATGAACACGATCAACGACGCAGTGCTCGACGGCCTGCAGCGTTCGGTCGACGAAGCGGAGCGCAAGCTCAAGGCGCTCGTGATCTGGCAGACCGGCGAGCCGTTCTCGGCAGGCGCCGATCTCAAGGGCGCGCTCGCGCTGCTCAAGGCCGGCAAGCTCGCCGAGTTCGAATCGATGACCGCGAACTTCCAGGCGACCAGCCTGTGCCTCAAATACGCGCTCGTGCCGGTCGTCGCCGCAATCCGCGGCATGGCCTTCGGCGGCGGCTGCGAATTCCAGATGCATTGCGCGCGCACGGTCGCGGCACTGGAAAGCTACATCGGCCTCGTCGAAGCCGGTGTCGGCCTGCTGCCTTCCGGCGGTGGCCTGAAGGAGATTGCGCTGCGCGCATCACGCTCTGCGGTCGACGGCGATCCGTTCCCGATCCTCAAGAAGATGTTCGAGACCGTCGCAATGGCCAAGGTCTCGGGCAGCGCGACCGAGGCCAAGCAGCTCGGCCTCTTGCGCGAGAGCGACGTCGTCGTGTTCAACGGCTTCGAGCTGCTTTATGTCGCGAAGCAGGTTGCCGCATCGCTCGCCGAATCGGGCTGGCGTCCGCCGCTGCCCGCGCGCGACATCGTCGCCGGCGGCGATGTCGGCACGGCGAGCCTGAAGATGATGCTCGTGAACATGCTCGAAGGCCGCTTCGTTTCCGAGCACGACTACGACATCGCTTCGCGCATCGCCGACGCGATGTGCGGCGGCGCGATCGAGCGCGGCTCGCTGGTCGACGAGCGCTGGCTGCTCGATCTCGAGCGCAGGCACTTCGTCGAGCTCGCGCAGACGCAGAAGACGCAGGATCGCATTGCGCACACGATGAGCACGGGCAAGCCGCTGAGGAATTGATGCATCGCGGGCCAGGTTTCGTGTGCGAGAGAACAGGAGCTGGATCCCGGCCTTCGCCGGGATGACGAAACGAAGGATCAGCGCGCAACGCGGACTGCGTCGCGCAGGAGAAAGGTAAATGCCCAGGCAAATCCAGGACGCCTACATCGTCTCCGCCGTCCGCACGCCGGTCGGCAAGGCCCCGCGCGGCGTCTTCCGCAACACGCGCCCCGATGACCTGCTCGCGCACGTGTTGCGCGAAGCGATCCGGCGCGCGCCCGGCATCGATACTTCGCGGATCGGCGATGCGATCATCGGTTGCGCGATGCCCGAGGCGGAGCAAGGCATGAACGTCGCGCGGATCGGCGTTTTGCTCGCGGGCCTGCCTGACACCGTGCCCGGCATGACGGTCAACCGCTTCTGTTCCTCGGGTCTGCAGGCGATCGCGCTCGCGGCGGACCGGATCCGTCTCGGTGAAGCGGATCTCATGCTCGCCGGCGGCACCGAATCGATGAGCATGGTGCCGATGATGGGTCACAAGATCGCGATGAATCCCGCGGTATTCGCGGACGACAACGTCGCGATCGCGTACGGGATGGGCATCACTGCCGAGAAGGTGGCCGAACGCTGGAAAGTCACGCGCGAGCAGCAGGATGCGTTCGCGCTGCAGAGCCACCAGCGCGCGAACGCCGCGATCGCTGCCGGCGAATTCGCCGACGAGATCGCGCCCTTCCCTCTCGACGATCACTATCCCGACCTCGCGACGCATTCGATATCGACAGACGCGCGCCGCATCGATACCGACGAAGGCCCGCGCAAGGACACCAGCCTCGAAGCGCTGGCGAAGCTGAAGCCGGTGTTCCGCATGGGCGGCAGCGTCACCGCCGGCAACTCGTCCCAGACGTCCGATGGCGCCGGCGCCGTCGTGGTCGCGAGCGAAAAGGCGATCAAGGATTACGGGCTCAAGCCGCTCGCGCGTTTCGTCGGCTTCGCCGTCGCCGGCGTCCCGCCGGAGATCATGGGCATAGGACCCAAGGAAGCGATTCCGCGAGCGCTTGCGCAGACCGGGATCCGCAAGGAACAGCTCGACTGGATCGAGCTCAACGAAGCATTCGCCGCCCAGTCGCTTGCCGTGATGCACGACATCGGCCTCGACCCCGCGAAGGTGAACCCGCTCGGCGGCGCGATCGCGCTCGGTCATCCGCTCGGCGCGACCGGCGCCGTGCGCACCGCAACGCTCGTGCACGGTCTGCGCCGACGCAAGCAGAAATACGGCATGGTCACGATGTGCATCGGCACGGGCATGGGCGCCGCGGGCATTTTCGAGGCGGCGTGATCGACGCTCGCGCTTCGCCGCGCGAGGCGTGCACCCTCTTCGTCATTCCGGCGAAAGCCGGAGTCCAGTCTTCGATCGGCAGCTTAAGCGCGCGAAGCCGGGTCCCGGCCTTCGCCGGGACGACGAAGCGGTCTATTTCGCCGGCGCGGCGACGTCCTCGCGCTCCAGCCCGACCTGCACCCATCCGAGATTGATCCCGATCCGCGTCGCTTCCGGATTCGCCCACGCATACGCGAGTGCGCCGCCGTCGGCGTCGCTCACTACCGAAAGCTTGAGCACCGGCACGTTGCCTTCACGATAGTTCAGCCGCTCGAGCACGAGCGAATAGCCGGACGCTCCGCCATCGCGCCATCGCAGCGAATAGCGACCCCCTTCGCTGCCGATGCGCACGTTCCGATCCATGTGCCAGTCGCGGCTGGCCGCGTCGGCTTTCGGACCGCCGCCGTTGACCGCTGCCCAGCCGCCGAACCAGCGCACGGCGCGCAGATCCTCGCGTGCGTCCGTGCCGCGCGCCTGATCGGAGTACAGGCGCAGATGCAGCCATTCGCTGTCGCGCTCGACGCCGATCGGGAGCAGCGCGACTTCTGCGCCTATGCCCGGCGCGATCGCAGCGCAGGCGGCAGCGTCCGCGCTCATCGGGGCGCCGGATGATCCTCCGGCGCCCGCACGCAGCGTGCAGGCATCGAGCGCCGCCCACTGCTGGACATCGAACTTCGGCGCCGCCGCGGGCGTCGCAACGAGCGCACGATGCGGCACCAGCGCTCGCGTGCCGTCGGATTGCGCAACGCCGTGCATGGCCCATAGCGTTTCGAGGGGCGGGTTCGCGTCCAGACGTACGCGCCAAAGGGTCCAGTCCGTCTGGTCCGTCGCCTCGATTCCGACCGTCACGTGTGGCGGCGGCACCGCGCCGGGCGCGGCCTCGTGCGCCTGCCAGACCTGGGCGTGATTGTCGAACGCGCCTTCGAATGCGGACATCCTCGCGGGCTTGCCCGAAGCGGACGTCGGCGCGCGCCGCAGCTCGTGGCACCCGGCAAGCGACAGCGCAATCAGGAAGATGACGAGACGTTTCATCCGATGAGCATAGCAGCCGCAGCACCGCGCTGATCCGCCGATTCATGTCGTCGGCGGGTTCCGGCTTCGACTTGCGTGCGACGCATGCGGTCCGCTACACCAGATCCAGCGCTTCATCGAGATCGCGGATCAATACGTCCGGTTCCTCGAGGCCGATCGAAAGCCGCACGAGATTCAACGGCAGCGCGCCCGGCGGCCGCAGCGGAGAGTCGGCCGGATGCACGGCGGCGACCGGGAACAGCAACGACTCGTAGCCGCCCCACGACACCGTCATCAGGAATCGCTTCAAGTTGTCGCAGAAACGCTCGACGGCGGGCACGTCGGCCGCGTCGAGCTCGATCGTGACAAGACCGCTCGCGCCGCGCAGCTGGCGTGCCGTGAGCTCGAGCTGCGCATTGTCCGCCGCGAGCGGCGAATACACCTTGCGCACCTTCGGGTGATTCTCGAGGAACGCGAGCACTTCCGCGGTCGTCGCGGCGATGCGCTGCATGCGCAGGACCAATGTGCGCAGGCCACGGATCATGAGCCACGCATCGTGCGGCGCAAGCAGTGCGCCGAGCGTCATGAACGGACCGCGAAAAATCTCCTTGATCACTTCGTGACGGCCGCACAGCGCGCCGGCGACGACATCGCTGTGCCCATTGAGATATTTCGTCGCCGAATGCGCCACGAGATCGATGCCGAGCGCAATCGGCGACTGGTTCAGAGGCGTCGCCCAGCTGTTGTCGCAGAGCGTGCGGATGCCGCGCGCCTTCGCGAGACGCGCGACCGTGGCCAGATCCTGCTGCTCGAACGTCATCGAGTTCGGGCTTTCGCAGACGATCAGCCGCGTCTTGTCGGTCAGCGCGGCCTCGAAGTTCGCGATGTCGGTGCCGTCGATGAAAGTCGTCGTCACGCCGAAGCGGCCGAGCAGGCTGTGCAGCACCGCGCGGGTCCAGCTGTAGGGACGTGCGACGCAGATCGCGTGATCGCCGCCGCGAACGCTCGCTATTACCGCGGCGGAGATCGCGCCTGCGCCGCTCGCGAACATCAGGCAATCCTCGGCGCCTTCGAGCGCGGCGACTTTCCTGCGCAGGATTTCGACGGTCGGATTGTTGCCGCGCGTGTAGACGTGCGCGGCGAGCTCGTCGCGAAATCCTTCGCGCATCTTCGCGACGGTCGGGAACGCGAAGATCGACGACTGCACGATCGGCGGAGCGACCGCGCCGAAATATTGCTCGCGGTCTTCGCCGAGGTGGTTGAGGATGTAGCTGAGGTCCATGGGAGGCAAGTCGTGGATCGCCCGTGAGAATGGTAAGAAGCAGTCAGCCCGCCGTTCCTGCGATTCCCTACTTGCGATTTGCCGTCTGCAGGTCTTTCACGATCTCGCGCGTCGCGCCGCCGATCTGCTCGTCGTGCAGCGCCATGTGCAAGGTCGCCTTCACCAGCCCGAGCTTGTTGCCGCAGTCGAAGCGCGTCCCTTCGAAGCGGTATGCAAGGACGGGCTGCTCCGAAAGCAGGGTCTCGATCGCATCGGTGAGCTGGATCTCGCCGCCCGCGCCGGGCGTCGTCTTTTCGAGCAGCTCGAAGATGCGCCCGGGCAGCACGTAACGCCCGACGATCGCGAGGTTCGACGGCGCGACGGCGGGTTTGGGTTTTTCGACGACGAGCCTGATCTTCGCGGCGCGATCGGACACCGGCGTGGCATCCACGATTCCGTACTTGTGGGTTTCCTCCCGCGGCACTTCCTCGACTGCGATGACACCGGCGTTCTCGGCTGCCGAGAGCTCGGCCATCTGGCGCAGCGCACCGGCGCCGCTGCCGGTCCAGATCAGGTCGTCGGGGAGGATCACGCCGAAGGGCTCATCGCCGACGACCGGCTTCGCGCAGAGCACGGCATGGCCGAGCCCGAGCGCCTCCGGCTGCGTTACGAATACGCAGCGCACGTTGCGCGGCAGCGTGCCCTGCACGAGCGCGAGCAGCGCGTCCTTGCCGGCTTCCTTGAGCTTGCTTTCCAGCTCGTAGGCCTTGTCGAAATAATCCGCGATCGCGTGCTTGTAGCGGTTCGTCACGAACACGAGCGTGTCGGCGCCCGCGTCGACCGCTTCGTCGACCCCGTACTGGATCAGCGGACGGTCGAGCACCGGCAGCATTTCCTTTGCGACGACCTTGGTCGCCGGAAGAAACCGCGTGCCGAGTCCGGCGACCGGGAAGACGACCTTGCGCAAGCGTTTCTGCATTCGGGTTCCTTCAGGCGGAGCGCGAGCCGATCGGGATGACTTCCGCCGCGGCGCCGCGTTCGTGCGCAGCAAATTCGGGCAGCATCTGATCGACGATGCGGCGCAGGGTCTGCTCGTCGTATTCGCGTACTGCGGCGGCAGCCTGCTTCAGCTGCGCGGACAGAAGGCTCCACGACATGCTGCGCGGCTGGGCCAGAAAGATCTTCGCATGCGTCGTGTCGCTGTAGTTCTCGTGCGGATGGAAGAGCTCCTCGAACAGCTTCTCGCCGGGCCGAAGACCGGTATAGATGATCGGAATCTCGCCGGCCGACGACCTGCCGGCGAGCCGGATCATCTGCTCGGCGAGATCGCGGATGCGCACGGGCTCGCCCATGTCGAGCGCGAAAACTTCGCCGCCGTTGCCGAGCACGGCCGCCTGCAGGATCAGCTGGCAGGCTTCCGGGATGGTCATGAAGTAGCGCGTGATCTCCGGGTGCGTGACCGTGACCGGCCCACCGGCGCGAATCTGGTCGCGAAACCTCGGCACCACGGAACCCGCCGAATCGAGCACGTTGCCGAACCGTACAGTGATGAAGCGCGTGTTCGACTGGCTCGCGAAGTTCTGGCAGAAGAGCTCGGCCACGCGCTTGCACGCGCCCATCACGCTGGTTGGATTCACGGCCTTGTCGGTCGAGATCAGCACGAAGCTGCCGGCGCCGTGGCGATCCGCCGCATCGGCGACGACCTCCGTGCCGATCACATTGTTGCGAAACGCCTCGCGCAGCTGCGACTGCAGCAGCGGAACATGCTTGTAGGCGGCCGCGTGGAACACGATTTCCGGATGCGTCGATGCGAAAACCCGCTCGCAGGCGGCGGCGTCGGTGCAGTCGCCGAGCACGGCACGGAACAGGAGATCCGGGTGCGCGCCGCGCAGCTCCTGCTCGATGACATAGAGGTTGTACTCGGAAATGTCGAACACGGTCAGCGATTCGGCGCCGAGCCGGGCGATCTGCCGGCAAAGCTCCGAACCGATCGAGCCGCCGCCGCCGGTGATCAGCACGCGCTTGCCGGCAATCTGCTGGCGGATCGCGGTCCAGTCGAGCTGGACCGGGTCGCGCCCCAGCAGATCCTCGATCGCGACTTCCTTGAGCTCGTTGAAGCTCGCACGGCCGGCGACCACGTCCTCCAGACGCGGCACCGTACGGAACGGCAGGTTGCAGCTTTCGCAGAGATCGACGGCGCGGCGCATCTGCATCTTGTTCGCGGTCGGCATCGCGATGACGAGCATTTCGGCCGCGGTCTCGCGCGCGAGCGCAGGCAGCTGATCCAGCGTCCCGAGCACCGGGATGCCGTGCACGCGGCCGCCGCGAAGCGATGCGTCGTCGTCGAGAAAGCCGACCGGCATGTAGCGGTTCTCGCGGCGAAGATCGCGCACCAGCGCCTCGCCCGCCTTGCCTGCGCCGAGCACGAGCACGCGCTGGCTCGGCGCGCGCGCCGAGAAATCGAGGCGGCTGTCCTTCCAGTACCGATACAGCAGCCGCGGCGCGCCGAGCAGCACGGCGAGCACCATCGGATAGACGATCAGCACCGTGCGCGGCACGGTCTCGAGACGGTTGTACGTGAACAGCGTGACC
>DAISJF010000001.1:0-19551 GCA_036821625.1 Rhodanobacteraceae bacterium | reverse complement strand
GAAGCAATGCTCAAGCGCATGGCCGAAGCGACCGGCGGCCGCTACTTCCGTGCGCGCAACAGCGACGAGCTCGCCGATATCTACCGCTCGCTCGACCAGCTCGAACCGGTCGCCGACAGCAAGCAGAGCCTGCGGCCGATCGACGAGCTGTACTGGATGCCGCTCGCCGCGTCGCTCGCCTGCGCGGCCTGTGCGTTCCTGTTGCCGGGCCGACGCCTGCGCGCGTCGCGCGTGTTCGGCGCGAGGGCGAGCGCATGAGCGCGTTCGCGGATTTCCATTTCCTGCGGCCGCTCTGGCTCCTGCTCCTGCTGGCGGTGCCGGCGTTCTGGCTGCTGCGGCGTCGCGGCCGGGCCGACGCCGGCGCCTGGCGCGACGTGATCGACGCGCATCTGCTGCCGCATCTGATGGAGCGCATCGACGCGGGCTCGGGCCGCGCCGGCATCGCGCTCGCGGTCCTGTTGTGGACGCTCGCCTGCACGGCGCTGGCCGGACCCGCGTGGGAGCGCGAGCCGATGCCGCTCTATCACAACCAGGCCGCGCGCGTGCTCGCGCTCGAGCTCGGCGCGACGATGATGGCGCAGGACGAAAAGCCGAGCCGCTTCGAACGCGCGCGCTACAAGCTCGTCGACATCCTCGACCGCAGCAGGGACTATCAGACCGCGTTGATCGGCTACGCCGGCGAGGCGTTCGTCGCAGCGCCGCTCACCGACGACATCGGCACCGTGCGCAATCTCGCCGATGCGCTGGATCCCTCGACGATGCCGGTGGCGGGCAATCGGGCTGAGGGCGCGATCGAGCAGGCGGCGAAACTGATCCGTCAGTCCGGTCTGCACGCGGGCGACATCATCCTGCTGGCGGACAGCGCCGACGGCGCGGCCGTCGCCGCGGCGAGCAAGGCGCGCGCGCAGGGTCTCACCGTTTCGGTGCTCGGTATCGGCAGCACGGCCGGCGCACCCGTTGCGCTCGCGCAGGGCGATTTCCTCAAGGACGACAACGGCAACGTGATCGTGTCGCGACGCGACGACGCGAGCCTGCGTGCCGTCGCCGAAGCCGGCGGCGGACGCTACGCGACACTGACTGCCGACGCGCGCGACATCGATTCGCTTCTCGTCGACCGCACCGCCACCGCGACGGAAGGCAGCGACGCATCCGCGACCGAGGATCTCGCCATGAGCACGCGCTGGCGCGACCGCGGCCCGTGGCTTCTGCTGCTGCTCGTCCCGCTCGCGGCATTGGCGTTCCGCCGCGGCTGGCTGATGGCCCTGGTGTTCGTGCTGTTCGCGCCGTCGCAGCGCGCGGAGGCCGCGTCGTTCAGGGATCTGTGGCTGCGCTCGGATCAGCAGGCCGCCGCAGCGCTCGCGGAAGGCGATGCAAAGACGGCTGCCAGCGTCGCCCGCTCGCCGGAATGGCATGGCAGCGCCGCGTTCCGCAGCGGCGACTACGCTTCCGCCGCGACCGACTACGCGAAAGTCGAAGGCGCCGACGGCGCCTACAACGAGGGCAACGCGCTGGCCAAGCTCGGCCATTTCGAAGACGCGCTCGCCGCGTACGATCGCGCGCTCAAGATCGCGCCGGACATGGAAGACGCGAAGGCGAACAAGGAAGCGGTCGAGGAGTGGCTGAAACGCCAGCAGCAGAAGCAGCAGAACAAGTCTTCGCAGAAACAGAATTCGAAATCCGCATCGAAGGACCAGAAATCGCAGGACGACAAGTCCGATCAATCCGAAGATCAGGACAAGCAGCAATCGGGCGAACAGGACTCGGATCAGCAGCAATCCAATTCGCAGCAGGAGCAGGGCGGCTCCGAGTCCGGTCAGGACGACGCCGACAAGCAGCAGGGCAGCCAGTCGCAACAGGCCGGCGATCAGGACAAGCAGCAGACCTCGCAGGGCGCCGAGGGCGAAACGTCCGAGCCGCAATCGCCCGTCGAGCCTTCTCAAGGCAAGCCGAGCAGCGAACAGCAGCAGGCGCTGTCGAAGGCGATCGATCAATCGCTCGCCGCCGGCGCCAAACCGGCGAAGGACGGCAAGCCGACCGCGGAAGTCGCAGAAGACGAAGCGACTCAGGAAAAGCGCCAGGCGCTCGAACATCTGCTGCAGCGCGTGCCGGACGATCCGGGCGGCCTCTTGCGCCGCAAGTTCCTGCTCGAGCACCAGCGCCGCGAGCAGCATGGAGACGACAACGGATGAATGCCGTGCTGAATTGCGAAACCGCGCATCCTGCCGCGGTTCGCAAACAACCGATCGCGGCGGAGCCGCGCCGCGTTTACCGCATCAAACACTTCGCGTGTTTGATGCGACGGCACATCCCTTTGCCGGAGCGGCCCTTGAGGCCGCTCATCTGGCACGCAATCCTGTTCGCGCTGATCGCCGCGTTCGCCGCCATCGCTCCGTCGCGCGCAGACGCTGCGACCGCGCGCGCGTGGCTCGATCGGGACACGATGCACCTCGGCGAGACGGTCACGCTCAATGTCGAGTCGGACGGCAAGGTCGACGCCGAGCCCGATTTCGGCGCGTTGTCGTCGGATTTCGACTTGCTCGGAACGCAGTCGAGCCAGCAGGTCAGCATCGTCAACGGCGCGAGCAGCGCGAAGACGTTGTGGGCGGTCGGCCTCGAGCCCAAGCACGCGGGTCGCATCACGATTCCCGCGCTGGCCGTCGGATCGGCGCGCACGGCGCCGATCACGCTGTCCGTGCTCGCGCAGCCGGCCGGCGCACAGGGCAAGCCGGGCGACGACGTGTTCCTCGAAGTGACCGCGGAGCCGCTCTCGCCGTACGTGCAGCAGGAAGTGCGCTACACCGTCAAGCTCTATTTTTCGTTCGGACTGACAGACGGCAATCTCAGCGAGCCGCAGGCGGACGGCATCGTCGTGCAGCGGCTCGGGCAGGACAAGCGCTATCTCGCCACGGTCGGCGACAAGCGCTATCACGTCATGGAACGGAACTACGCGCTGACGCCGGAAAAGAGCGGCGTGCTCAGTCTCCCCGCGCTCGTGTTCCGCGGCAACGCGCTCGATGCGGCCGATCCGACCGGCTTCTTCAGTCGGCCGCGCACGGTCGGGGCGAGCTCCGATCGCGTGCAGCTTGCGGTCAAGCCCAAGCCGGCGAGCTGGGGCACCGATCCCTGGCTGCCGGCGCAATCGATGCTGCTCAAGGACGACAGCGAGATGCCGAGCGAGATCCACGTCGGCGATCCGGTCACGCGCACGATCCGCCTGCAGGCGCAGGGCCTCGGCTTCGAGCAGTTGCCCGAGCTCACGCTCGCCGCGCCCGACGGCGCCGAGATGTATCCGGACAAATCCGACACGCGCACGCGCGACGACGGCACGTGGCTCTACGGCGAGCGCGTGCGCAAATTCGCGTTCGTGCCGACGCGACCGGGCACGCTGACGATTCCGGGCACGAGCGTCAAATGGTGGGATACCGAACACGACCGCATGGAAACCGCGGAGCTTCCGGCGCATACGGTCACGGTGCTGCCGGCCGGCGGCACGAAGGGAACCGGCGCTGCGCCGGCGCCGGCGCCGCAAGCGCAGACGCCCGGCGTCCCTGCAAAACCGTCATCGGACCTCGTCGCGCCGCCGCTTGCGCCCGCATCGATTCGCCTGTGGCAGATCCTCGCCGCGGTCGGTTTCGCGCTCTGGCTCGTCACGCTCGCGTTGTGGTGGCGCGCGCGCCGTCTTGCGCTCACCGTCCCGGCGCCGGCGACACCGCCGAAGACCGACGGCGTTTCCGCGCATCGCGCCGCGTTCCTGCGGGCCTGTGCGCTCGGCGAGCTCGCCGGGGCCGAGCGCGCGCTGGTCGGCTGGGCGCGCAGCGAACGGCCCGATGTGCGCAATCTCGGCGAGCTGGCGGGCCATCTCGATAGCGCCACGCAAGTCGAAGCGCTCGCCGCGCTGCAACGCGCGCGTTACGCCGGTGCCCCGACAACGGGTCTCGGAGCACAGCTTGAGCGCGCGTTCAAGGCCGGCATTGCGTGGCGCAGGCCCGCCAAGCGTGCTGCCGAAAAATCGGCGTTGCCGGCGCTGTATCCAGAATAGGTTCGTCGCGAGCAGAATCTCGACGCGTTCGCGTCGGACGGTGCATGCTCGCTCGTCGGCGGCATGGGATTGGAATGCGGTCTGCGCGGCGCGAGCATCGAGTCACAGCGTCCACGCGCGCGGCGATCGCGCACGGCGTCGGCGTCCTCGCGGCCAGCGCCGTCTTGTGCACCGCCCGGGCCGAAGGTCTGCCCTGGGAAATCTGGAAATCGCCCGCGCGGCTCGCGATCCACGATCCCGGCGACATCGTGCTCGAGCGTTCGAGCCACTGCCTCGATGGCTGCCGCTACGATCGCAGCAATCCCGGTCCCGAGAATCCGTCGCAGAATCCTTATCCGCTCCGCTGGCTTTATCGCGATGGCGATGAAGCCGTCGTGTTCGACGAACGCGGACCCGGCGCCGTCACGCGCTTCTGGCTGACGACCGGATTCGGCGTCTCGAGCTGCATCGATCCCGCGATCCGCGTGCGCTTCTATCTCGACGGCGCGCCGGCGCCGACGCTCGACGTCCCGCTCGCCGCGCTGTTCGACGGCTCGACGCCGCCGTTCACGCCGCCGCTCGTGGCCGATCACGACGCTTCGAGCGGCGGCTACGTGAGCCATGTACCCATTGCATATGTCGATGCGCTACGCATCGCGCTGGTCGGCGCCGACAACGGCGGCACGAATCCGTGCACAGGCGATGACGAGCGGCTGCTCTGGTTCCAGGTCCAGCATCATCGTCTCGTGCCGGGCACCGCGGTCACGAGCTTCGCGGTCGGCAGCGATTTCCCCGAGCTGCGCGCGTTTCTCGCGCATGCGGGCGACGATCCGTGGAACGGCATGCTCGATCCGTTGCAGGCGTCGTCGACGCTGGAGCCCGGCGGGACGCTCGAGCTCGCGACGCGCTCCGGCGCCGGCTGGCTGCGCGGGATCCGCCTGCATCTGCCGCGGCAGGACTACGCCGCCGTCGATTTGCGGCTCACGTTCGACGACGCGACGGCCGTCGACATGCCGCTCGCCGATTTCTTTGCGACGTCGGCCGACACGGTCATGGCGCCGCGCGGCGTGGTCGCCGGCGAGGACGCGACGGGCTGGCTGTATGCGTGGCTGCCGATGCCGTTTCGACAAAGCGCGAGCGTGGCGCTCGTCGCCGGTGCGTCGCTGGCGGGCCCGATCACGATCGACAGCGCGCTGAGCTTCGATGACGCGACGGTCCCTTCGAACGCGGGATCGTTCGCGGCGACGCTGACCGATACCTGCGTCGCCGGCGGCGACATGGCGCTGTACTCCGATCACGGCGCCGGACGGGTCGTCGGCGTCACGGCGCGCTATCACGCGGACGGCGAAACCACGCTCGGTTATCTCGAAGGCGACGAGCGCGCCTACCTCGACGACGCGATCGCTCCGGCGTGGCACGGCACCGGCGTCGAGGATTTCTACAACGGCGGTTTCTATTTCGACCACGGCGAATACGCGCTGCCATTGTCCGGCGCGACCGCAGTCGATCCCGACGGCGCCGGCACGACGTCGGCCTATCGCTGGCTGCTCGGCGATTCGCTCGCGTACTCGGGTGCGCTGCGACTCACGCAAGAGGCGGGATTCGGTCCGCTGGAACCGGTGCCGACCTGCGCACGCGCCGTCGTGCATGCCTATCGCGATGCGCGCGCCGACGTCGTTCCGTACGACCGCTTCGACGTGGGCACAGCCGCCGCGGATGCGCACTCGTACATGCCACCGTCCGGCGCGAGCTGCGCCGCGATGAATGGTCTCTTCGAAAATGAACCGCCGACTTCGCGCAACGCGACGGCCTGCGCATTCGCGAACGGCAGCAGCCGTTTCCGCTTCGAAGTCGGCGACGCCGTGCCTCCGCTGCGGCTGCGACGCACGTTCGATGCCGGCGCCGGAATTCCCGGCGAAGTCGCCGGCGCGCCCGCGGCCGTGATTCGCGTCAACGGCGTCCTCGTCGGCGCGTTTCCGCCGGCCATCGCCAATCCGCTGCGGCGCTGGCAGGAGCAGGAAGTGCTGCTCGATGCGTCCATCGCCGCGGGTCCGCTGGATTTCGAAATCGTTCCGGAATTCACGTCGTTTGCGCCGTCGTTCAGCGAATCTGCCTGGACCCTTTCCGGAGGATGGAAGGATGCGATCTACGCCGACGGTTTCGATGCGGTCACGGTTGCGGCGAACTAGCGGTTGCGACAAAGTGCAAAACCGGAGGACATCCCCGCATGAACCGAGTGCCGTCGCGGCGTCGATCGGATTGAAATGAGCACGCCCCGGGACGACACCGACCTCGCGCGCGATGCGACCGAGGTCAGCGCACCGAACGTGCCTCGACCGCGCGACGGCGCGCCGGAAACGGAGCTCGACGAAGGCGATCGCCTCGGCGTGTGGCGGCTCGTGCGCCGCCTCGCCCACGGCGGCATGGGCGCGGTCTACCTCGCCGAGCGCGCCGACGGGCATTTCGAGCAGCGCGCAGCGATCAAGCTGATCCGCGGGGTGCCGAATGCCGAGCGGCTCGCGCATTTCACGCGCGAGCGGCAGATCCTGGCGACGCTGCAGCATCCGCACATCGCGCGGCTGCTCGACGGCGGCGCGACGCCGGGCGGCCAGCCGTATCTGGTCATGGAGTACGTCGAGGGCGAGCCGATCGACGCGTACTGCGGCGACCGTGCGCTTGCGCTCGACGCGCGGCTGCGCCTGTTCGAGGAAGTCTGCGGCGCCGTGCAGTTCGCGCATCAGCGCCTGATCGTGCATTGCGATCTCAAGCCGTCGAACGTGCTCGTGCAGAGCGACGGCACGCCGGTCCTGCTCGATTTCGGCATTGCGCGCGCGCTCGATCGCCAGCGTCGTGCGAATGCGGTCGAGGCGGGCTACTACACGCCCGGCTACGCGAGTCCCGAGCAGCTGCGCGGAGACGCAGTCGCGACGGCGACGGACGTCTACTCGCTCGGACTCATCCTGTTCGAGCTGATCGCCGGGCGCAAGGCGCGCGTCGACGCGGCCGATCGCACGATCGCGCTGCTCGGCGATGCCGCGGTGCGTCCGAGCGAGCTCGCCGATGCGGTGCCGTGGCGCGGACGTCTCGCCGGCGATCTCGATGCGATCGTGCTGCGCGCGACCGCCGCGGAACCGGGTGCGCGGTACGCGTCCGCCGAGGCGCTGGCCGCCGACATCCGCCGGCATCGCGCGCTGCTGCCGGTCAGCGCGCGCCCGCAGACGCTCGGCTATCGCGCCGGCCGGCTCGTGCGCCGGCGCTGGCCGCTGTTCGCGGCGGGTGTCGCGGCGGCTCTGATGATCGCGGGCTTCACGTGGCGGGTCGTCGCCGAGCGCGATCGTGCTGTTGCGGCCGAGCGCGACGCGCGCGTGCAGGCGACCGCGGCCGAGCGCGTCAGCGACTTTCTCGTCTCGGTGTTCAACGTGTCGAATCCGCGCCTGAACCAGAAGCGCGACATCACGGCACGCGACGTGCTCGACGAAGGCGCCGCCCGCATCCAGAAGGAGCTAGCGGACCAGCCGCGAGTCGAAGCGAAGCTGCTCGACACGCTGGCGACCGCGTATCGCTACATCGGCGAGCCCGGAAAGAGCATCGAATTGTTCCGCAAGGGGATCGATCTGCATCTCGATCCGCGCGTGAACGAGCCGCTCGCGGCCGCCGCCGCACTGAGCCAGCTCGCGGTCAACTACGCGAACAACGGCTATTCGCGCACGGATGCCGAGGCAGCCGCGCGGCGCTCGCTCGCACTGCGCGAGCAGAACGGCGGCGACGGGCTCGACATCGGCGATGCCTACAACACGCTGGGCATCGTGCTGCAGACCGAGGACAAGCTCGACGAAGCGGAGGCGGCGCTGAAGAAAGGCCTGGCGCTGCGGCGCGCGAATGGCGCGGACGCCAGCACGATCGCATCGTCGCTGCACAACCTCGGGCTCGTCGCCGGTGACCGCAGCGAACACGACGCCGCGATCGCCGACTACCGCGAGGCGCTCGACCTCAGGCTCAAGACCATCGGCGAGCATCATCCGGAATACCAGCACACGCTGATGAACTATGGCGTCGCGCTCGGCCGCGCCGGCAGGAGCGCGGAGGCGATCCCGGTGCTCGAGAAGAGCCTTGCGCTCGCACGCGAGTTGTACGGCGACGACAGCAACAACACCGGCGCCGTGCAGAACGAGCTCGGCTCCGTCCTGCACGACGAAGGCCGCTTCCGCGAAGCCGCCGCGCACTACCGCGAAGCGATACGCATCGACAATGCGACCGTCGGCGTCGGCGGCGCGGAAAGCGCCAAGCCCGTCAATAATCTCGCATCGGCGTACGAGGACATGGGCGACATCGCCGTGGCGATTCCGTTGTTCCGCGAGTCACTGGCGATCCGCGCAAAGACATTTGCCGCGGACGATCCCGCGATCCTGCGCGCGGACTACAATCTCGCGCGCGCGTTGACGAAGGGCGGCTATCTCAAGGAAGCGCGCTCGATCCTCGACGTCGTGCGCCCGCAATACGCGAAGCGTTACGGCGAGACGAACGTGCTGACGATCAAGTGCGATCTCTGGCTGGCCGAGGGCGAGTTGCGCGCGGGCAACACCGACGCGGCCGCGGCAACACTCGAGAAGCTGAAAGCGGACGACGCTTCGTTCACGCCGATGCTGCGCGCGCAGCGCTTCGCGATCGAAGCAGGCATCGCAGAGGCGCGAAGCGATGGCACAGCCGCGCTCGCGTTGCGCAAGCAGGCTTGGGACACGATGCGCGCGGCGCAGGGCGAAGGCCATCCGCTGACCGCCGAATACGGCATCGCCTATGCGGTCGCGCTCGCGAATGCGAGGCGCGGGGACGAAGCGGCAGCCATCGCGCGGCCGCTGATTCCGATCGTCGATGCCGCGTTCGCGGACGACTCGAAGGTCCGACGCGAGCTTGCACGCTGGCGCTGACGCGCTCGAGTGATGTGCCGGCTAAAAAAAAGCCCGGCCTGCTTGCGCAGACCGGGCAGGTCCCGGCGTCCTTGCCCTGTGGCTCCTGTTGGAGACGGAGCGGATCGCGTCCTGCGATCCGCGTGATGCCTTAGAAGCGGTATTCGGCGCTGACCGAGACCAGATCCGCGTTCAGATCGAGGTTGCGCTGGTCGGCCTTGTAGTAGTCGTAGTTGAGACCGATGCCGAAGTTGTTGCTGAAGTCGTAACCGAAACCGGCGCCGGCGTACCACTTGTTGCTGGTGTCGTCGACGCGGACCGGTGCGCCGGTGGCGTCGAGGAAGCCGCCCTTGACGTCGCCGCGGAACCAGCCGGTGCGACCGCTGACATACCAGTTGTCGGTGATGTTGAAGTGACCGTTGACGCCCAGGTTCCAGCCCTTGAGCTCCGCGTCAGGCAGGCCCAGACCGTCGAAACGGCCCTTGGTCGAGAAGCTGCCGAGGTCCGTGTAGCCGCCCTCGACGCCGAGCAGAACATTCGGAGCCACCGCCCAGCGGTAGCCGACGTTCCCACCGAAACCGGTGTCGCTGTCGTCGTAGACGCCCTTGTTGAGGTTCGACTCGCCGACGTTGCCGTTGATGAAGAAACCGCTCTGATCGGCGGCGTGACTGGTCAGGGGGACTGCGGAAAGACCCGCGGTAGCGAGGGCAATCGCGAACAGCGTATTTTTCATGATTAGACTCCAACTGCTTGTGGATTAAGGGTTTTTGCGACTCATCCGTGAGTCACCGAACTTCGACCCCCCTGTTCGTCCTTGGGTTCGCCGTTCAGGCGGTGGACTTTAGGTAGGGTTCAGAGCCCTGAATTCAATACCCAGCAGTACAGGATTCATTCAGCGCGGACCCCGCGGCACGACAACCGCCGCCGTCATCGGCGACAATCGCGGCCCGCGACGCGCCGCCCGGCGCGGCCGCGCTCCGAATTTCCTCTGTCGTCGAGCTGCCGATGCCGAGCCGTAGAGAACTCGCCAACGCGATCCGTGCGTTGGCCATGGACGCCGTTCAGGCCGCGAATTCCGGTCACCCGGGCATGCCGATGGGCATGGCCGACATCGCCGAGGTGCTGTGGAGCGATTTCCTCAGCCACAACCCGAAGAATCCGAAATGGGTCAATCGCGACCGGTTCGTGCTCTCGAACGGGCACGGCTCGATGCTGCAGTACGCGCTCCTGCACCTGACCGGCTACGACCTTCCGATCGACGAGATCAGGCATTTTCGCCAGCTGCATTCGAAGACGCCCGGACATCCGGAAGCGAGCGAGACGCCCGGCATCGAGACCACGACCGGTCCGCTCGGGCAGGGCCTCGCGAACGCGGTCGGCATGGCGCTCGCCGAGAAAGTGCTCGCGATGCGCTTCAATCGCGAAGGGTTTCCGATCGTCGATCACTACACGTACGTGTTCATGGGCGACGGCTGCCTGATGGAAGGGATCTCCCACGAAGCCGCTTCGCTCGCCGGCACGCTCGGGCTCGGCAAACTGATCGCGATCTGGGACGACAACGGCATCTCGATCGACGGCGAAGTGCACGGCTGGTTCACCGACGACACGCCGGCGCGCTTCGAGGCCTATGGATGGGAAGTCCTGCGCGGCATCGACGGCCACAACCCTGAGGCCGTCAAGGCCGCGCTCGTGTCCGCCGCGCTCGATCCGCGCAAGCCGACGCTGATCTGCGCGAAGACGATCATCGGCTACGGCGCGCCGAACAAGCAGGGCAAGGAAAGCTGCCACGGCGCCGCGCTCGGCAAGGACGAAGTTGCCGCCGCGCGCGTTGCGCTCGGCTGGAATCATCCGCCGTTCGTCGTGCCGGACGAGATCTACGATGCCTGGAACGCCGAAGCGAAAGGCGCCGAGCGCGAAGGAGCCTGGAACGCGTTGTTCGCGCGCTATCGCAACGCGCATCCCGATCTCGCCGCGGAGTTCGAACGTCGCCTCGCCGGCCAGTTGCCCGGCGATTTCGCCGCGCACGCGGATGCGTACGCGCGCAAGCTGCAGGGCGAAGGACCGAGCGTCGCATCGCGCAAGGCTTCGCAGATGGCGCTCGATGCATTCGGGCCGAAATTGCCGGAGCTGATCGGCGGCTCGGCCGATCTCGCCGGCTCGAACCTCACGATCTGGAAAGGCTCGAAGGACGTCAACGCGAACGACGCGAACGCGAACTACGTCTACTACGGCGTGCGCGAGTTCGGCATGAGCGCGATCTCGAACGGCCTCGCGCTGCACGGCGGCTTCATTCCCTACGACGCGACGTTCCTCGTGTTCTCCGACTACGCGCGCAACGCCGTGCGCATGTCGGCGCTGATCCCGGCGCACGTGATCCACGTCTACACGCACGATTCGATCGGGCTCGGCGAGGACGGTCCGACGCACCAGCCCGTCGAGCACCTGGCGAGCCTGCGCTACATCCCGAACAACCAGGTCTGGCGGCCTTGCGACGCAGTCGAATCGGTGGTCGCATGGAAGGCCGCGATCGAGCGTGCGAAGTCTCCGACCTGTCTCGTGTTCTCGCGTCAGAACCTCGCGCACCAGCATCGCACCGAGGCGCAAGTCGCGGCGATTGCGCGCGGCGGCTACGTGCTCGCCGATCCCGGCAGCGCGAAGTTCGATGCGATCGTGATCGCGACCGGTTCCGAGGTCGATCTCGCGATGCAGGCGATGCGCGTGCTGGCCGCGGAAGGCATCGCCGTGCGCGTCGTGTCGATGCCGTCCGCGAACGTGTTCGACGCGCAGCCGCTCGAGTATCGGGAAAGCGTGCTGCCGTCGTGGTGCCGCAAGCGCGTCGCGGTCGAGGCGGGCGTCACCGATTACTGGCGCAAGTACGTCGGTCTCGACGGCGCGGTCGTCGGCATCGATACGTTCGGTGGATCGGCGCCCGCGGAAGCGCTGTTCAAGCACTTCGGATTCACGGCGGAGCGCGTCGTCGCGACGGTGAAATCGCTGTTCTGAGCAAGCGCCTCGCCGGCGATGCGGTGATGACCGCCGCTAGGACGCGAACCGGACCGGCAGCTTCAGGAACGCGTGCGTGCCGTCCGCGCCCGGCGGCGGCAAGCGCCCGCCGCGCAGGTTTACCTGGATTGCCGGCCACAGCAGACGCGGCGTCGCCAGCGTCGCGTCGCGCTGCCTGCGCGCCGCGGCGAACGCAGCTCCCGTCGTCGTTGCGCTGAGGAACACGTTGGCAGCCTTCTCGGCGCCGAGCGCGACTTCGGCGACCGGCTCGACGTCCTTCGACGGATAGTCGTGGCACAGGAACACGCGCGTGGCTTCCGGAAGATCGTACAGGCGCATGACCGAGCGGTAGAGCACGGCCGCGTCGCCGCCCGGGAAATCGCAGCGCGCGGTGCCGGCATGCGGTGCGAACAGCGTGTCGCCGACGAACAGCGCATCGCCCGCGAGATAGCTGACGCTGTCGCCGGTGTGTCCCGGTGTCGCGATCACGCGGACAACGAGCTCGCCGATCCGAAACGTGTCGCCGTCGGCGAACAGGACGTCGAACGGCGAGCCGTCCGTCGGAAAATCATCGCCGAGATCGAGCAGGCGCCCGAACGTGCGCTGCACCTCGACGATGCCGGCGCCGATGCCGAGCTTCGCGCCGGTGCGCTCGCAAAGCCATGCGCCCGCGGACAGATGGTCGGCGTGTGCGTGCGTTTCGAGCACCCAGTCGATGTGAAGTGCGGCCGTCGCCACGTATTCGAGCACGCGCTGCGCGCTGTCGGTGCGGATCAGGCCGCACACCGGATCGAAATCCAGCACCGAATCGATGATCGCCGCGTGCCGGGTCGCGGAATCCACGACGACATGCGTCCACGTTCCGGTCTCCGCGTGATGGAAGCTGCGAACGATCGGATTCGCAGGAGTGCTCATGCGGAACGATCGGCTTTATGCACCGTCGCGCCGGACGCATCGCGCACGCTGACCTCGACCGGCACGCCGGCGCGCACGCTTTCGGTGACCGTGCAGAAATCCTCGAACTGGGCCAGGATGCGTTCGATCTGCGCGTAGCTCGCAGCCGCTTCCGGCAGCTGGATCTCGACCGAGACGCGCGCGACACGCAGCCGGCCGCGCGGATTGCGCGCGTGCTCGGCGCGCACGCGCGTGACGATGGTGCCGGGCTGGTTCTTGAACTTGCGCAGTGCGAACAGGATGCTCGAGCTCAGGCAGTTGCCGATCGAGGCGGCCAGCAGACGCGTCGGATCCGGGCCTGCGCCGCGGCCGATCGGCGGCGTTTCGTCGGTCAGCAACGCGGGCATCGATGTGCCGTCGAACGTGACACGGAACGAGTAATCCGATTCCTGCGTCAGCGTCAGCGTGATGCTTTCCGTGTCGCTCATCGATCCCCCGGACGTCGCGCGCGCTGCGGCGGAATCGACGCAGCCGATGCGAAACAAGCGCGCCCCATCATAAACCGCCGCGCGGCGCACGCGTCCGGCGAGCGGATTCCGCGCCGCGACGACGCTCTAAAAATGGCTCCATCGGAATGGCCCGTGCGCGTGAAATGAAGGGCCGGTAGAATGCGCGGCCTTGCTCATCCGTCGCGGAGGAATGTCCATGGCTGTGAAGGTCGCAATCAACGGCTACGGCCGCATCGGCCGCAACATCTTGCGTGCGCTCTACGAAGCCAGGCGCACGAACGAGATCAAGATCGTCGCCGTCAACGATCTCGGCGACGCCGAGACCAATGCGCACCTGACGCAGTACGACACCGTGCACGGCCGCTTCCCGGGCGAGGTGGGCGTCGAAGGCGGCGATCTCGTCGTCAACGGCGACAGGATCAAGGTCTGCGCGGAACGCGATCCTTCGAAGCTGCCGTGGAAGGATCTCGGCGTCGATATCGTGGTCGAGAGCACGGGGCTCTTCACGTCGAAGGCGAAGGCCGGCGCGCACATCACGGCCGGCGCGAAGAAGGTGATCATCTCCGCACCGGGCGACAAGGACGTCGACGGCACGTTCGTCTACGGCGTCAACGAGGACAAGATCAAGGCGAGCGACACGGTCATCTCGAACGCCTCGTGCACGACGAACTGCCTCGCGCCGCTGGCCAAGGTCCTGCACGAGAAGATCGGCATCGAGCACGGTCTCATGACCACGATCCACTCGTACACGAACGATCAGGTGCTGACCGACGTGTTCCACAAGGACCTGCGCCGCGCGCGCGCCGCGACGATGTCGCAGATCCCGACCAAGACCGGCGCCGCCGCCGCGGTCGGCCTCGTGCTGCCGGAGCTCAACGGCAAGCTCGATGGCCTCTCGATCCGCGTGCCGACGATCAACGTCTCGCTGGTGGACCTCGTCTTCGTCGCCAAGCGCGAAACCTCCGCCAAGGAAATCGACGCCGCGATCGAGGAAGCCGCAAACGGCAGGCTCAAGGGCATCATCGGCGTCAACCGCAAGCCGCTCGTCTCGATCGACTTCAATCACAATCCGCTGTCGTCGGTCTACGACGCGACGCAGACGCGCGTCATGGGCACGCTGGTCAAGGTGTTCTCGTGGTACGACAACGAGTGGGGCTTCTCGAACCGCATGCTCGACATGACGCTCAAGTTCGCAAGCGTCCGCTGACGCGCGTTACCCTCTCCCCGCTTGCGGGAGAGGGCAGGGTGAGGGCGCTCTTGCGATTCCCCTCTCCCGCTGCGGGAGCGGGCAGGGTGAGGGCGCTCTTGCGATTCCCCTCTCCCGCTTGCGGGAGAGGGCAGGGTGAGGGCGCTCTTGCGACAGCGCCCCGTTTTCAGATTTTACTTTCCCCCCAACTTCAACCTCAATGCGAAACGGGCTTGAACGAATCGTGGTTCAAGGACCTGCAACAAACTCGTCCGGCAGCAACCCATAGATCGCCGAATCGGTGACTTCGCCGGCGACATGCCAGCGCCGGCGCAGCAATCCTTCGCGGCGAAAACCCACGCGCTCGACGAGCCGGCACGACGCCTCGTTGCGCGGATCGATATCGGCCTCGAGACGCGAGAGACCGATCGATCCGAACGCGAACGCGATCGCGAGGCGGAGGCCTTCCGTGGCATAACCGTGGCCCCACGCGTTGGCCGCGAGCGCATAACCGATCTCGGCGCGTTGATGCGCGCGGTTGATCGCGAATAGCGAGACCGTGCCGATCAAGCGGTCCGCGCCATCGAGCGTCGTCGCCCAGGTGTAGAACTCCGCGCTCGCGCGATCGCGCGCAAGCTGCGCGATGCGCTCGACGGCCTGATCGCGGTGCGTCCAGGGCGGATGGCTCCAGTAGCGCATCACGCGCGGATCGGAGTGCACGACAAAAAGATCGTCGGCATCGTTGCCGCGCAGCGGCCGAAGGCGAAGACGCGCGCTCTGCAGCGTCGGCTCCGGCGGTATCGTTGGATCGGACATGCGACTCCCCGCGCCACGCGGATCGTGGCGCGAAATCTTGATCCGGCTTCGATCAGTGCGCGACCAGCAACGGCAGATCGCTCGACTGGAACAGGTGCCGCGTCGTGCCGCCGAGCACGAGCTCGGTGATGCGCGAGTGGCCCCAGGCGCCCATCACGATGAGATTCCCCGACAACGCGTGCGCGGATTCGAGCAGCGCGGCTCCGCGCTCCTTCGACAACGGCTTGAAAGCCTGGAATTCCGCAGCGACACCATGCCGGACCAGCCACGCGCGAAGGTCAAGCTGCGGCAGGTGGCGCAGGCCGAACGGATTCTCGACGGGCTCGCCTTCGAGCACGGTGACGCGCTCGGCGAGGCGCAGCAGCGGCAGCGCGCCGCGAATCGCGAGCGCGGCTTCGCGGCTGCGGTTCCAGGCGACGACGATGTGCGTCGCCGCGCGCTCCAGCGTCGAGGATTCCGGGACGACGAGGACCGGTGCCGCCGCGCCGAAAACCGTGCGCGAGACGACGCCCCAGCCGGTCGGCGCGTCGGGATTGAGCTGCGGTCGCTCGAGCACGACGAGATCGCTCCAGCGTGCCGCGTGGCACAGCACTTCGACGGTGTCGCCGTGCGAAACCCGCCATTCGCCCTGCAACTTGCGCGCGGCGAGCTCACCGAGCCACCAGTCCTTGCGTGCCTCGGCGGCTGCGATCATGTCGTCGGCTTCGTGCACCTGGAGCGCAATCGCTTCCGGCGAAGCGAACGCGGCCGGTGCGATCGCGACCACGTGGATTCCCGAGGTCCACGCGCCGAGCCGTTCCGCGAGCGACAGTCCGAGGCGGACGGCCGGCGTCAGCGTGTCGGTGCGACGCAGATGGATCAGCACGTCGAGTTGGGCCATGTCCGGCTCCACTGTCGATCCGTATAGCTTACGGCCAGCGGCGGCCGGCGCGGGATGGCTTCGCGCCCCCGCGGCCGGACGCGCCGGCGGTGCGGGCAGGGTGACGAACCGCACTGGCATACGAGCGGCGCGAGGTTAAGATGGCTGCGTGTGTCGGATGGAGGTGTCGCGATGGCTGGCGGCTTCTTTTCCGTGTTCGCTGCGTTTGCGACGCTGCTGCTGCTCGCGCTCGGCGTCGCGCTGCTGCCGGCGCTGCTCGTCGTCGGCGCGATCGTGCTCGCGTTTTCCGTGATCGCCGGCGTGATCGGAATCGTGTTCCGCCTGCTCGGCTGGCTGCTTCTGCTGGTGCTGGCGGTGCCGCTCGCGATGGCCGGGTTCGGGTTAGCGCTCGTCGTCGGCATCGCGGTCCTGCACGCGGCGCTGCCGCTGCTGCTCGTGATCGGCATCGTCTGGCTGATCGTGCACCACCATCGCGCGCAGCCTGTCGGTCCGCGCGCACCGTAGCGCGTCGCGCCGCCACCCCGGTCCGGGGTTGGCGGGACCACCCTGTTGGGAGTAGGGTTGGCCGCATGTTGCGCTGCGACATAAACGGTCGCGCGCCGCGGAGAACGCCGTGCGCCCACGCATAGCCGAGCCATCCGACACGCGCTACAGCCCGACCGAGGAGATCGCTTCGACCGTCATCCACGGCATCGGCATCGTGCTCAGCATCGCCGGGCTCGCCGTCCTGTCCGCGAATGCGGCGGCGAGCGGCGACGTGCGCCACATCGCGAGCGTCGGCATCTATGGCGCGACGCTGATTCTCCTGTACACGTCGTCGACGCTCTACCACGGCGTGCCGATCGAGAAGGCGAAGCCGCTGCTGCGCCAGCTCGACCATGCGGCGATCTTCCTGCTCATCGCCGGCACCTATACCCCATTCACGCTCATCACATTGCACGGCCGGTGGGGCTGGTCGCTGTTCGGTGTCGTCTGGGCACTCGCGCTGCTCGGGATGTACCTCGTCGTGCGCGGCGTCGGGCCACGCGGTCTCGTGATCGCGCTCTACATCGGGCTCGGCTGGATCGGCCTCGTCGCGCTCGGTCCGCTGGTCAGGAACCTCCCGGCCGGCGGACTCTGGCTCGTGTTCGGCGGCGGCGTCTGCTACACGCTCGGCGTGCCGTTCTATCTAGCCCGCCGGTTGCGGTTCAACCACGCGCTCTGGCACCTGTTCGTGCTCGGCGGCAGCATCCTGCAGTTCTTCGCGGTGCTGCTGTATGTGCTGCCGCCGGTCACGAACTAGCGATCGCTATTTCGTCTGTGCCGGAATGAAGCTCGTTTCCACGGCGTCTCGCAACAGCGTGGGCGGCAGCAGGCCCTGACCGATCACGAAGTCGTTGAATGCCTGGCGATCGAACTTCTTGCCGAGCTTGATTTCGGTTTCCGCGCGCAGCTCCATGAGCTTGGTATAGCCGTAGAAATAGCTCGTCGCCTGGCCGGGCGCGCGGAACGTGTAGCGATCGATCTCCTGACGCGCATACGCCGGCGACAGCACGACTTCGTCAGTCAGCACTTCCTTGGCGCGCTCGGGGCTGATGCGGCCGAGGTTGACCATCGGATCGAGGATCGCGCGCGCCGCGCGCTGCAGTCGCGCCTGCAGTGCGAACAGCTGCCCGTCGAGCGGCTCGAACGGCTTCATCTCGGCCTCGGAATACAGCGCCCAGCCTTCGACGTTGACGCTGTTGAACGCGAACAGGCTGCGCGCGAGCGATACGCCGCGCTCGACCATCGCCGAGAACTGCAGCTCGTGACCGGGCCGGCCCTCGTGCGCGGTCAGCGTCCACGTCGCGTACGGATGGTTGAAGTCGTCGTAGCTCTCGGCGCTGCCTTTCGTCGACGGATTGCCGAGTGTCAGCACGAACGTTCCCCGCTCGCCCTTGTTGCCGATCAGCGGCGGCGGATCCATGTGCGGCGCAGGCTGCGCGGCGGTTTCCGCGTCCGAAGCGATGCGCATGAGCATCGCGCGGTCGGGCAGCGTCACGATGTGCTCGCGGCGGATGATGTCCTCGATCTTGCCGATCACTTCGTGATACTTCGGCTCGATCCGGTCGCTCGGCATCTGCTCCTTCTTGAGCGCGCGGATCACGTCGCGATAGTCGGTGACGGTGAGGTTGTGCTCCTTCGCGACCAGCGGCGCGAGCGCGCGCATCTCGTTGCGGATTTCGGCATAGGCGAGCTCGGCCTTCGCGATCAGCGCGTCCGGCGTGATGTCGAGGCCGACGTTCTTGAGATTGTCCGCGTAGAGCTCGGGCGGCAGCTTGAAGTCGTCGCGGGCGAGCGGCATCACGGTCGACTTGAGCCAGTCGTCGTAGTCCTTGAGCTGCGCGGCGAGCGTGTCGAGCGCCTTGTCCGCGCCGCCGATCTTGTATTTCGCGTAGAGCTTGCGGATGCCGTCGACGTAGCTCGCGGTGTTGGCCAGATCCTGGTTGACCTGGCCCTTGAACGGTCCGAGCAGCTTCTTGTCGCCCATGACGGCTTCGAACTGCGCCTTCGCCTGCGTCGTCACCGGCGTGTAGCCCTTCTCCAGACCGGTGTAGCGCTTGAGACGCGTCAGCGCGCTAGGCCGGCGCTTGGCCGCGACTTCGTCCTGCAGCAGGTTGAACTCGCCGAAGAAGATGGTCTGGCCGACGTTCGTGTACGGCAAGAGGTACTTCTGGTTGAGCTGGCTCGTGTCGATCTGCAGCGTTGCCGCGTCGATCATGATCTCGAGATCCTGACGCACCTGCGGATCCTTCTCGGCAGCGAGCTTCGCCTGGAGCTTGTCGCGCGCCTCGCCGACCGCCTTGCGAAAGCGCTCGTTCGCGTCGAGCGGATACTGCGTGATGCGGTCGTCGTAGCCGGTGACGCCGAGCCGCGCCGCGAATTCGGGGCCGAAATCGCCGAACACCTTGAGCAGCGGCTGTGCATCCTCGTTGCTGCGCTTGATCCATTCGGCCTGCGCGGGCTGGGGCCCTGCTGACGCTGGGGTTGTTCCGCCTTGCTGGCGGAGAATGCGTTGCCGGACAACGACAGCAATGCGACGGCAACGATGACGAATGCGTGACGAATCGACATGAAACCCCTCCTTCCCGGAATGTCCGCACGCTACTCGCCGGAACCCGTTTGGCTATGTGCCAAAGGTTATGCGCGCGCTTTCTCGTCGTCGTGCGGCAACGCTCTGCCGCAGAGGGGCGTGCTCGTCACATGAACGCCGCTTTCGTCCGCCTGCCGCATTGCGGGACAATCCGGCGCGCGGAGGAATCGGAATGGCCGACAAGCTCGTCACGCATCGCGGCGGCTGCCACTGCGGGCGCGTGCGCTTC